>JBFJWR010000029.1:0-15051 GCA_041623535.1 Pseudomonadales bacterium | reverse complement strand
GAAGGGTCTCGTGGGGTTACCAGATACCTGGAGAGTGCGTAATACAACGTCCGAGATCCCTCGACAAGCTCGGGACGACGGACAAGCATCGTCCTGAGCGGAGCGCGTGGCGCGAATACACCGTCGCCCTGAGCGGAGCGCATGGCGCGAATACCCCGTCGCCCTGAGCGGAGCGCGCAGCGCGGAGTCGAAGGGTCTCGTGGGGGTGCGAGGCTGCTGCGGCGAGCGCGAAAACCTAAACCTTGCGTACCGGAATCGTTTCTCCGCGTGCTTCGCGTATGCGCCGCAGGGGGCCGGAGAGGCGTTCCCAGTGGCGGGGCTGGGCATCGGCGTAGAAGTTGTAGAGCATCTCCATGTCGGCTTGCAGGTCGTCGCCCGGGATGAATGGCTTGCCGAGTCGGAACACCTTGTCTGCATAACTGAAGCACACCGGGAATACCGGCACATTGGCCGCGCGGGCGATGTGCCAGAATCCGCTTTTCCACTTGTCCGCACCCTTGCGGGTGCCTTCAGGTGCCATGCAGATCCACAACTTGTCGGCATCTTTCAGCGTCAACGCGGTAGCCTCGACGACATCGTTACTCTTGGTGCGGTCGATCGCGACCATGCCGATCCAGCGCAGCAGTCCGCCGTAGGGAAACTTGAAAAGAGAGTCCTTGGCCATGATGTTCAGGCGCAGGCTCATGCTGAACATGGTGCCCAGCATGATGATGCCTTCAAAATTGGAAGTGTGCGGAACACCGATGACCACGGTGTGTGGCACGTCGGGGAGTTCGCCTTCGATGCGCCAGCCTATGAGGTGGAGAATCATCCGGCCGATCCAGCGTAAAAACCAGTTGCCGCGCCGGGGTACGTTGGGACCCGCCTGGGGTATGTGCATATCGGATCCTGAAGTCTGAGAAGCAGGGAGCCGCTGATCCGGCCGTCCGGATCAGCAGCTTACCGCAATCTTATTCCCAGATGACATCCTTGTTTGCCGAATACCACTTCTCAAGGTTGGGCTCGTATGTGCTTTCGATCACGTTCCGCTTGATCTTCATGGTCGGGGTCAGGAAGCCGCTTTCGATGGTCCATGGGTCACTGACGATGACCAGGCATTGCAGGTGTTCATGCGGGTCGAGCGTGGAATTGACTTCGGCCTTCAGGACGGCCAGTTCAGACTCTATGCCTTCCCGGTCCGCTTCTCCGGACTTGATCTCGGCCTTGGCTTCGTCGGACAGCACGATCAGCGCGTAGGGCTGCGCCTGGTCGGCACCAGCGACGCAGGTCACTTCGATCATGGGATGTGAGCAGAGCTTGTTCTCGATCGGCGCCGGGGCGACGTACTTGCCCTTGCTGGTCTTGAACAGTTCCTTGACCCGTCCGGTGATCTTGAGGCGACCTTCATCATCGACCTCGCCCATGTCGCCGGTTCTCAGGAATCCGTCTGCCTGCAGGTCTTCCGCGGTTTTCTCCGGGTTCTTGTAGTAACCCATCATGTTGCCGGGGCTCTTGACCAGGATCTCGCCGCTCTCGGCAATCTTGCATTCCACGCCGGGCGCCGGATGGCCGACATATCCGACCCGGGTCTGGCCCGGACGGTTGGCGTGCGAATAGGCGAAGTTTTCCGACATGCCGTAGCCCTCAAGCAGTTCCAGGCCGAGACTGCGATACCAGGCCAGGATGTCCGGCGGCAGGGGTGCAGAGCCGGTGCCTGCGTACTTCACATCCTGCAGGCCGAGCTGCTCAAGAATGGTGCGCTTGACCTTCTTGTTGATGAACGGGATGCGGAACAGGATGTCCTGCTTGCGCTTGGGCAGCTTGGCGAACACGCCGAGCTGGAACTTGCTCCACAGGCGCGGCACCGAGAAAAAGATCGTTGGGCGGGCACGGCGCAGATCCTGCGCAAAGGTCGCCAGGCCCTCGGTAAAGAAGACGTGGTAGCCAAACTGCAGCGATGGCATTTCCAGCGCGCCGCGTTCAAATACGTGCGACAGTGGCAGGTAGGACATCACCCGGTCGTCGTTGTTCATCGGCAGCGTTTCTGCCATGCCGACCGGGATGGACATCATGGCGCGGAAACTGGTCATGACGCCCTTGGGATTGCCGGTGCTGCCGGAGGTGTAAACAATCGTCGCCATCTCATCCAGATCACGGTCCGGGCTGCCTTCGACCGGCGTGGCTTTTTCTATGGCTTCGTTCCAGGGCGTGCCGGCATCCTTGGGACCACCGGGAAGGCTCACCATGGGCAGGTCAGCAGGTACGCCTTTTTTCATTTCCGGCCAGTCGCCCAACGGGCCAACCAGCAGCATTTTGGATTCGCTGTGTTCCAGGATGAAACGGACCGTGTCTTCGCCCAGTGTCGGGTAGAGCGGCACCGTTACGCAGCCGGCGATCCAGATGGCGAGGTCGCTGATGATCCAGTGCGCACAGTTATTGGACATCAGGCCCACCTGGCTGCCCGGTTCGATGCCCTGGCTCTTGATGTAACCAGCCATCGCACGCGCCTGGCGACCCACTTCGGCGAACGAGTAATCGGTCACCTGTCCCTTCACCGGCTGGGTGAGATAGGTCTTGTTGGGAGTGGTCTTTTCCCAATGGTAGAACGCGCCCAGTGGTGTGCGATCAACTTTAATACTATTAGCCATTTAGCTCTCTCCAACAGGTCTGAAGATGGTACCGGAACGGGGTTCCGAAGGATCAATATGACGCTAAAGCTTAGTCGCTTCAGGCCAATTCTGCCTGACGGCGCACTCAGCCCATTTTAGCGACCATGGACAGGGGCATCCGCTTCATGGCGGCGCCGATCGGCACCCACGGCCACTTCGGCACCGAGGCCTCGGCCGGCTCGGACTCGATCGCCTCGGCCAGCGCCCGGCTGCCGGTTTCCAGGTCGACCCGGAAGGGGGCTTTTTTCATGTCCTTGTTGATGTCGGTCAGGATAAAGCCGGGGTGGATGGTGGTCACCTCGATGGGCGAGTTGATCAGGTCCGCACGCAGGCCCTCGGCGAGATTGCTCAGGCCGGCCTTGGTGGCGGCATAGGTGTTGAGCGCGCCGGGAAAGCCGCGGAATGCGCTGACCGAGGAAATCGCCACCAGGTGGCCCTCGTTCTGCTTGCGGAAAATTTCCATGGCTGCCTCGGCCTGAGCCAGTGCCGCGACAAAATTGGTCATCGCGGTTTCCAGGTTGGCATGAAATTTACCCGTACCCAGCGAGGCGCCTTTGCCCATGCCGGCATTGATGATGATGCGGTCGAGTCGGCCGAGATCCTGTTCGAAGGCACGGAAGACCTCGAAAACCTGTTCGTGATTGCAGACGTCCAGCGCACGGATATGCACCTGGATGTCCGGATTGATGGCCAGCAATTCCTCGCGCAGGTCTTCCAGCGCCGGCAGGCGGCGGGCGCACAAAGCCAGATTGCGACCCATGCCTGCAAACTGGCGCGCCATGCCGGAGCCGAGTCCGGAACTGGCCCCGGTAATAAGAATGTTCTTGCGCATGCTGGATATCTCCTGTTCAGCGGTAGGTTATCAGGTGGGCCAGTTCGCCTTCGAAATGGCCGTGTTCGTTCAGTGTGCTCAGGTGTACGCCACGCCTGCCGTAGATCAGCTTGGTCACCGAGGCGTTGGCCAGGGTCCAGTTCAGGCGGAAGATGTCGCGGTCAGGGATGCGTAGCAGTTGCTTGCAGATCACCGAGATTGCCCCGCCCGAGGTAAACACCAGCGCGGTTTTGGAGGCGCCCAGATCCTCCAGGGTTTTGTCCATGGCCGCCTGTACACGGGTGCAGAACGACTGCCAGCTCTCGTCATAGTCGTCGTGCTCGCCATTCACCCAGCGCTCGATGGCGCTGGCGAACATGTCCTGGAAGGCCCTGCGCGGATTCAGTCCTTTCGCCATATCGGCGACCAGCATGGCCTGGTTGGCGTACATGGGATTGAAGCGGTGCACGATCTCGTTGTGATCATATTCATTCCAGCCGGGTTCCTCGGCCCAGCCGACGGCGAGGTCCATGGCTGTTAAACAGTGCGTGGCGGTTTCCTGGTGCCGCAGCATGCTGCCCGTGTACACCGCATCGACCCGGGGTAACCGGGATTTGAGGGCTGCCCCGAGCACCCGCGCCTGTTCTATGCCCGTGTCTGAAAGCTTGTCGTAGTCGGCCCGCCCGAAGGAGGCCTGTCCATGCCGGATCAGGTAGATGGTGCCCAAACTTTATTCCTGTCTCATCGTATGACTCACGAGCGTGCCTGGCCCCGTATCATGCGGTTCAGGCGCCACTGGATGTAATGCACCAGCACCCAGAGCGTGCGGAACTCGGGGTTGCGCGTCTGGCGGTGGAAATAGCGGTAATAAAGTTGTTGCACGATACCCGCCAGGCGAAACAGTCCGTAGACCTCGTACCAGGTGAAATCCACCGCCTGCTGGCCGGTTTTCTCGCAGTAGTATTCGACCACTTCCTGCCGGGTCAGCATGCCGGGCAGGTGGGTGGGCTGACGTCGCGTGGCTTTGCGCACGAAATCATCGTCCGCCTGCACCCAGTAGGCGAGGGTGCTGCCCAGGTCCATCAACGGATCGCCGAGGGTTGCCAGTTCCCAGTCGAGAATGCCGATCACGCGGGTCGGCTCTGCCGGGTCGAGGATGACGTTATCCAGGCGGTAATCGTTGTGGATCACGCAGATGCGTGATTCCGCTGGAATGTTGTCCTGCAGCCACTGGATGACAGATCGGAAGCGCGGCACATTCCAGGTGTGTGCGTTGCCGTACCGCGTGCTCCACCCCTTGATCTGGCGCTCCGCATACCCACTGCCACGGCCCAGGTCTGCCAGCCCGGCCGCTGCCACATCGACCCGGTGCAGATCCACCAGGCGATCGATCACCCGGGTGCAGAGGGTGCGGGTTTCATCTGCCGACAAATCCAGGCCGCGCGGCATGTGGGAGCGCGGAATCAGCCCCTCGATGCGCTCCATCACGTAAAACTCGCAGCCGATCACGGTGTCGTCCGTACAGTGCGCGATCATTTTTGGGACGTAGGGAAATACGGGCCGCAGCGCGGCCTGAATCCGGTATTCCCGGCCCATGTCGTGCGCACCCTTGGCCTTGGTGCCGGCCGGCGGGCGGCGCAGGATGAGATCCTGGTCCGGGTAGTGCAGGCGATAGGTCCAGTTGGAAGCACCACCGCTGTACTGGGTCACCTGCGGTTCGCCCTGCAGTCCCGGTGTCTGTTTCTTGAGCCATGCATCCACCGCGGCGATGTCCAGCTGTTCACCATCGCGCACATCACCGGCCGTATCGAGGCGGGGCGTTTCCATCAGCGACTGCGTTCCGCCGGGCGCTTTTTCAGGTGCGGATACTTGCCGAGTTCCATGCGTGCGACCATGCCACGGTGCACGGCATCGGGCCCGTCCGCAATGCGCAGGCAACGCGCCATGGCGTACAAAGCGGCCAGTGGCGTGTCATGGGAAACACCGGCGCCGCCGTGGATCTGCAAAGCCTCGCCCACAACCTGCTCGAGGACGTTGGCTGCCACCACCTTGATGGCGGAAATCTCGGTCAGGGCCGGAATGGCGCCGATGGCATCGATCTTCCAGGCCGCGTACAGCGTCAGCAGGCGCGCCTGGTCAATGGCCATGCGCAGATCGGCGACCCGTTCCTGGTTGCCGCCCAGGTTGATCAGTTGCTTGCCGAAAGCCTCGCGACTCAGGCCCCGCTCGATCATCAGTTGCAGGGCACGCTCGGCTGCACCGATGGCGCGCATGCAGTGGTGTATGCGGCCCGGCCCGAGTCGTCCCTGGGCGATTTCGAAACCGCGACCGGCGCCAAGAATGAGGTGATCGGCCGGCACCCGCACGTTTTCGAACCACACTTCGCCGTGGCCGTGCGGTTCGTCATAGTCGCCAAACACCGGCAGCATGCGCTGGATATTGACGCCCGGGGTGTCCATCGGCACCAGTACCATGCTGTGCTGGCTGTGGCGTTGTGCTTCGGGGTCGGTGAGCCCCATGAAGATGGCCACCTTGCAGCGCGGGTCGCCAATCCCGGAGGACCACCACTTCTTGCCGTTGAGGACGATCTCGTCGCCTTCCACGATGGCGGTTGCTTCCATATTTGTCGCATCACTGGATGCCACATCAGGCTCGGTCATGCAGAACACGGAACGGATTTCTCCGGCCAGCAGGGGGCGCAACCATTGTTCTTTCTGTGCTTCGCTGCCGTACTTCCAAAGCACTTCCATGTTGCCGGTGTCGGGGGCGCTGCAATTGAAAATCTCGGAGGCGAAGAAACTGCGACCCATCTCCTCGGCCAGTGGTGCGTACTCGACGTTATTGAGTCCGGCGCCGGTTTCCGGGTCCGGGAGGAACAGGTTCCACAGGCCCTGCTCGCGCGCCTCGGCCTTGAGTGAGTCAATGCCGGGCAGGGGCTGCCAGCGCGTCCAGTCGCCGCCATTCTGGCTGTTCGCCAGTTCCTGCAGGCGCTCGGCCTCCCAGGGCAGGATGCGTTCTTTCATGAACCTGCGGATGCGTTTCTGGTAATCGGTGGTCCGTTCTGAGTGGCTGAAATCCATGCCCGCGTCCCCGTGCCGGTGATTTTCCAAGGATCCAAGCATACGTGTGCGGCGGCTGAAAACAATGGCAAAATTCAACTAGACTCGACGCTGGACCGGGCCATGGTTCCCATGATGACTAAATTGCACTTTCGTCTGCTGATCCCAGTACTGTTGGCGCTGACGGGCGCCGTGGTTGCTGCGGAGCCGATTCCCGGCCTGGTTGAATGTGACAAGGTGGCGGAACTGGGTCTTCCGCAGCCCGCCACAACCGGCACATCGGGGCTCAGTCCCGCATTGCAGGCGACTTACGAGCGCACCTGCCGGATGTGTCACGCCAATGAAGGCACCGGCGCACCCCGGACCGGCGACGCGGATGCCTGGCAGCCGCGCCTGGCGCAGGGCCGCGAACTGCTGCTGGATCACACTATCAACGGTTACCAGACCATGCCGCCGCTGGGCTTGTGCATGGCCTGTACCGAGGAACAGTTCGTGCAACTGATCGAGTTCATGGCGGGGCGCAAGCTGCCATGAGCCTGAGCCGTCGTGAACTGATGCAGTTGTTGTCGAGTGGCGCTTTGCTGGGTGCCACGGGCGCGATGCCAGCACTGGCGGCGGGCGATCGCCGCTTTGTCTGGCGCAACTGGTCCGGTGCCCAGACCTGTATTCCAGCTGACCGCGTGGCACCCACCAGTGAGTCCGCGCTGGCCGAACTGGTTGCACAAACCCGCCACAGCATTCGTCCTGTCGGCGCGGCGCATTCGTTTTCGCCGCTGATTCCCACCGATGGCACGATACTTTCGCTGAACAACCTGTCGGGCATGATCTGCTACGACAGCAAGGCCAATACGGCGGATTTCTGGGCCGGCACGCGGCTGACCGACATGGGTGCGCCTTTGCACGCAGCCGGCCAGGGCCTGGTCAACATGCCGGACATCGATTACCAGACACTGGCCGGCGCCATCGGCACGTCCACGCACGGCACCGGCCAGGCGTTCGGGTCACTATCGTCCTATGTAAAGGCACTGCGACTGGTGACTGCCAGTGGCGATACCATCGACTGCAGTGCGGACGAGAATGCGGATGTGTTCAACGCCGCGCGGGCGTCTTTCGGTGCGCTGGGCGTGCTGACGCGCGTCACGATGCAGAACCGCCCGCGCTACAAGCTGGTGGAAAAACAGTGGCTGCAGAACGTCTGGGAAGCGCTGGAGGACATCGACAACCTGGTGCGCAGTAATCGGCACTTCGAACTCATGCCGCTGATTCATTCCGATACCACGCTGGCGGTCACGCTCAACGAAACCGACCGCGAGGATACGCCGGTAGTGCACGAGGATTCCGGTGCCTACGTCGATCTGCTCAAGCTGGTGGATCGTTACGTACGTGATTATCCCGACTTGCGTAACGTCATCATGAATGCCGTGGGTTCGCTGATTTCCTTCGACGACCGGGTCGGCTGGTCCTACCGGATTTTCGCCAATACCCGCACCGTGCGCTGGAACGAAATGGAATACCAGGTGCCGGCGGAAGCAGGCCCGGACTGTCTGCGCGAAATTCTGACCACGATAAAAAAAGAGCGGCTCAATTCCTGGTTTCCGCTCGAATACCGCTACGTGAAAGGGGATGACATCTGGCTCAGCCAGTTTCAGGGTCGCGATTCCTGTTCGATATCAGTGCACCAGTATTACGAACAGGACTACCACGCCTACTTTGACCGCATCGAACGCATTTTCTGGAAGTACGACGGACGACCGCACTGGGGCAAACTGCACCAGTTGAATCACCGGCAGTTGCGTGAGCTGTATCCGCACTGGCAGGATTTTCAGGAAGTCCGCGCGTCCCTGGATCCGCAGGGCAAGTTTCTGAACGGGCATCTCGAAACACTGCTGGGCGTGGAATCGCGCCTGCGTCCACGTGGTGGCCTATGAAAAGAAGATCGTTCCTGCTCGGCGCGGCAGGTGCGGCAGCGCTGGGCGGATACCTGATGCGGCCGTCGGATCATGGCGCCGGCGGTCATGCTGACTATTTCAGGGGCCTGACCGACGAACTGCGCGAAGCCGGCCTGGCGCGGCCGACCATGCTCGTCGACCTCGACCGGCTGGATATCAATATTGCGCAGGTTCGTGAAATCATCCGCGATCCCTTCGAATACCGCGTGGTGGCCAAGTCACTGCCCAGTCGTCGCCTGCTCGAGTACATCATGGGGCAGGCAAAAACCGATCGCCTGATGGCCTTTCACCAGCCATTTCTCAGTGAGTTGGCTGAAAAGGCGCCGCGCACCGATGTACTGATCGGCAAGCCGATGCCGATTACCGCCGCGCATCGTTTTTACCGCCATTACCGGCGCGGTGCGTTCAACCCGGCGCACCAGTTGCAGTGGCTGATCGACTCGCCCGCGCGCATGAAACAGTACGCCGACCTGGCCACGGCCACGCGCGTCGACATGCGCATCAATATCGAGATCGACGTCGGCCTGCACCGGGGCGGCGTACAGAACACCGATGATTTCGTCGCGATTCTGCAGATGATCGATGATAACCCGCGACTGCAGTTTTCCGGGCTCATGGGCTACGACCCGCACGTGACCAAGCTGCCGCGATTCCTGCAGGGCGATGAGTTTGCCTCCGTGCAGCGCATTTACCGTACCTACCTGGAGTCCTGGCGGCAGCATGCGCCGTCACAGCAGGGCGCACTGCTGTGCCTGAATGCTGCCGGCAGTCCGACGTTTCACCTGTGGCCGGCAGCGAAGGAGTTGGCCAATGAACTGGCCGTGGGCACGGCGCTGATGAAACCCACTGATTACGATATTCCTTCGCTGGCCGCGCATGTGCCGGCGCTGTACATCGCAACGCCGGTACTCAAGCAGTATGACGGTCCGGTACAGATGCCCGGCGTGCCTTCGCTGGGGCGCCTGCTGAGCGCCTGGGATCCGAACACGCGCCGTACGTTTTTTGTGTACGGAGGTTACTGGAAGGCACAACCGGTTTCTCCACCCGGCCTGCAGATCAATCCGTTTTACGGGCGCAGCACCAACCAGGAAATGCTCAACGGTTCCGAGGGGGTCGATCTCGCGGTGGATGATTACGTGTTCTACCGGCCCACGCAGAGCGAATTCGTGATGCTGCAGTTCGGCGACCTCGCCATCGTGCGGGGTGGCAGGATTGTCGATTTCTGGCCGGTGATGGAGCAGGTGGCTTGATCGACTTTGGCACGGCCGACCTGGCGGCGCTGGTGTCGGCGGGGATGGCCGTGTCCTTCCTGCTGGCGGATCCGCGTACGCCGACCAGTCGGGCACTGTCGGTAGCACTGCTGGCTGCTGCCGCATCCATTTACCTGAACACGACCTTCATCAAGGGCGTGCCGCCCGGTGAACTGCCCTGGTTTGCCGGCTTTCTCGCGCTTGCCGAGGTGGTGGGCTTCATCGCGGTCTACCAGTGGATGCTGTACCTGCGCGAGACCATTCCGGCAGAGAACTTGCGCACCAAGTTCGGAGACAACATGTTGCGCGTCGCGCAGTTCCTGGTGCTGGTCTATGGCGTCGAGTGCCTGGTCTGGCCGGACCTGCGCGCCGAGTATTTCCAGAATGCGCTGGGTGCTCCCGGCGGGGGCAAGGCCTACCAGTTCTACCTGTTCGCGATTCCGCTGGAGTTGTCCATGCTGCTGGCCACGCTGTCAGCGGTGCTGCTGTTGAATCGCCGGCCTGACCTGGCAGAGCGGCGCCGCTTGATTGCGGTCTGCCTGGCGACACCCATGATGTCAGCGGGCCTGATCCTGCCGGACGGGCTGGCAGCCCTGGTCACGGTGCTCGGCGAGATGGTCCTGCTGATCGGCGCGATCCAGTATCACGTGTCGCAGGGCCAGCGTAACCAGTTTCTCGGACGCTTTCTGTCGCCGCAGGTGGAAAGCCTGGTCCGCCGCCAGGGCCTGGCGCGGGCAATGAAACAGGATACCCGCGAGATAGCGGTCATCTGTTGCGATATCCGCGGCTTCACCACGTTGTCGGGCAAGCTGCACTCCAGCGAGACCCTGCAGATGCTCAGCGAGTTCTACGCTGCCATTGGCGATGTGACCACCGAGTTCGGCGCCACCATCAAGGACTATGCCGGCGACGGTGTGCTGATCCTGCTGGGAGCGCCGATCCGTGTCGAGGATGCCACCGCGCAGGCAGCGCGCCTGGCGGCACGCCTGCATGTCGCCGTGGCGCCGGTGCTGGCCCGTTGGGAGCGCGACGAAGCGCCGCTGGGCTTTGGTGTCGGCGTATCTTCGGGGCCGGTGACCGTCGGGGTGATCGGGGGCGCAAGACTGGAGTACGTAGCCGTCGGTCAGACCGTGAACCTGGCCGCGCGCCTGTGTGATTGTGCCGAGCCCGGGGAAACCCTGATCGACGATGCCACCGCCCGGGTGGTGTCTGAAGAACTGCCCGTCCACGCGCGCGAGCCACTCGACATCAAGGGCTTTGCCGAGCCGGTGAGTCACTACGCCCTGGCGGTCTGAACACGCCGTGGCGAACTGAACTGGAGGAATCTTGCATGTCGGCATACGAACCATCTGCCGCTCCCGGGCAAGCCGCGGGATCTACCGACTTTCAGACGATCATCATCGGAACCGGTTTTGCCGGTCAGTGCATGGCCATCCGTCTGCAGCAGGCGGGCCAGGATGATTTTGTCCTGCTGGAACGCGCACACGAGGTGGGCGGCACCTGGCGGGACAACACGTATCCCGGTGCAGCCTGTGACGTGCCGTCGCACCTGTATTCGTTTTCCTTCCAGCAGAATGCGGACTGGTCGCGCAAGTACCCCAGTCAGCCGGAACTGTATGCCTACCTGCAAGATGTCGCACAGCAGCACCAGTTGCTGGACAAGGTGCGCTTCGGGCATGACGTGCTGTCCGCCGATTACGACGAGGAGCACCGACTCTGGCGGGTGACAACCGGGCAGGGAGTGCTGACCTGCCGGGTGCTGGTGTCCGGCGCCGGCCTGCTCGCCGAGCCGCAGTTGCCGGACATCCCCGGCGTTGCGTCGTTTACCGGCAGGACGTTTCATTCCGCGCAGTGGGATCACGACTACGACCTGGCGGGCAAGCGGGTGGCAGTGATCGGCAGCGGCGCTTCGGCCATTCAGTTTGTTCCCGAGATTGCCCCCCGGGTCGCCCGGCTGAAGGTGTTTCAGCGCACGCCCAACTGGATCATTCCGCGGCCCGACCGGGCGATCACGCGCGTCGAGAAATTTCTGCTGCAGCACGTGAAACCCATGCAGTGGCTGTATCGCTGGCTGATCTACTGGGGGCATGAGTCGCGTGTGCTCGGCATCCTGGTGTTCCCGGTATTCCTGCGCATCTACGAATTGCTGACGCGGTTTCATCTCCGGCGCCAGGTCCGGGACCCGGAACTGCGTGCGAAAGTCACACCGGACTATCGGCTCGGCTGCAAGCGCATCCTGATTTCCAATGACTGGTATCCGGCGCTGCAGCGCGACAACGTGGAACTGGTCACGGCGGGCATCCGCGAGGTGCGTGCCGGTTCCGTGGTCACCGATGATGGCGTGGAACACGACGTGGATGCACTGATCTTCGGCACCGGTTTCTATGCCACCGACAACCCGATGGCTGCGCGAATCCGGGGGTTGGGCGGGCGTTCCCTGCGCGAAACATGGGTGGCGGGCGAAGAAGCGTACAAGGGCACCTCGGTGCACGGATTTCCCAACCTGTTTCTCATTACCGGGCCGAACACCGGGCTGGGACACAGTTCCATGGTGTTCATGATTGAAGCCAACGTGGACTACATCATGCGCTGCCTGGCAGAAATGCAGCGCACCGGGGCTGCAGTGATGGATGTCGCAGCGGAGGCGCAGGAAGCCTATAACGCGAAGTTGCAGGCACGCCTGCAGGGCACCGTGTGGGCCAGTGGCTGCAGCAGTTGGTACCAGCACTCGAGCGGCAGGATCACCACCCTGTGGCCGGGCTTCACCTTCAGTTTCCGACAGGAGTGCCGGGATTTTCGGCCTGCTGCCTATCGTCTGCAGCCCATGGCAGTGCCCGCCGTGGCGCGCCAGGACTCCGTTTCTGCCTGAGTATTGGCAGCAATGCGGCTTGTCGCCCGACCTGCGGTACCATGGCGCATCCACATCTGGCAGCAACAGGAACACGCGCTATGAGTTTTCAGGCCCTGGTCATCAACAAGACAGACACCGGTGTACATGCAGCAATGGAGACGCTGGAAGCAGACCGCCTGCCGGACGGTGACGTGACCGTTGCAGTCGAACATTCGACCCTGAATTACAAGGACGGGCTGTGCCTGACCGGCCAGGGCGGCCTGGTGCGCGAGTACCCGCACGTGGCCGGTATCGACTTTGCAGGTACCGTGGAAACCAGTGCCGATTCCCGTTATCAGCCAGGCCAGAAAGTGGTGCTGACCGGCTGGCGCGTGGGGGAGGCCCGCTGGGGCGGTTACGCGCAGAAAGCGCGCGTGCAGGGCGACTGGCTGGTTCCGCTGCCGGATGGCCTGAGCACGCGCCAGGCGATGGCCGTCGGAACCGCCGGATTCACCGCCATGCTGGCGGTGATGGCGCTGGAGCAGCATGGGCTGCAGAAGAATGACAAGGAAGTTCTCGTCACTGGTGCTGCCGGTGGCGTCGGATCGGTCGCCACCGCCATCCTGTCGCGACTTGGCTATCCGGTGGCTGCGGTCACCGGCCGGCCCGAAACCGAACCCTACCTGCGCGAACTGGGTGCGCAGCGCATCGTGCCGCGGGATGCATTTGCAGGTCCTGGCAAACCCCTGGAAAAAGAACAGTGGGCAGGCTGCGTCGATGCCGTTGGTGGCAGCATGCTGGCCCGCGTCCTGGCACAGATTTGTTATGGCGGATCGGTGGCGGCGGTGGGCCTGGCTGGCGGCAACCAGCTGGATACCACGGTGATTCCGTTCCTGCTGCGTGGTGTGAACCTGCTGGGCATCGATTCAGTCATGCGGCCCTATGCGGACCGGGTGCAGGCCTGGCAGCGAATTGCCAGCGATCTGCCCATGGATTTGCTGGAATCCATGGTCGAGGAGGTGGCGCTGGCCGACCTGCCGGCATGGGGAACGCGGATTCTGGAGGGCGGCGTGCGCGGACGGGTGGTCGTGAATATAAACGGCTAATTGGCGCGGATTGCGCTAAGATTGCCAGTGTAATTCATCAAGCGGAGTTCTCTCATGGCCACATTGTGTCCTGTCGCGCTGGCAGTTGGCTGCAAAAAATGCCCTATCTTCAAAGTCTGCCCGGCCAAGGGTGTGATCGGCGACTACAAGCCTGATCAGAAGCAGGACAGTCAGTCCGGCAGCAACAAGCCCAGCTAATCCGATATTGCGCCTGCGCGGGGTGACCTGCGCAGGCGTTTCTGATTCTGCCCTTCCAGTAAAACCTGATCCGGTGGCCGCGGCCGACTGTGCGTTGGTGCCGCGTGCCTGCCAATACTTCCGGTGCATCCTCAGAACCGGCGCTCGGTCTCTCCGGATTCCACGCAGTCCATTTCCTGCAGGATCCGCTGCAGTTGTTCCCGTTCGGCGGTGTTGAAATGACAGCAGCGCATTCCATCGCAATCCCGGGTACCCGGCCGGCCACTGTCGGCCATGCGCGCCAGCCGGTTACGCCAGGTTTCGAGTTGCTCGTCGTGGCGCACCGGCATGCCGATGATCATTTCCCATCGCTCGATACGGACACGTCCAGCCAGCGCCGTGACCAGCAGATCACGGAATTCGTCCCGCTCCAGGCGATAGCGGGGCACGCGCAGCCAGCCCTGCAGCAGGAAAAAGCCGCCCATGAACAACATGCTGAAGACGACCATGATCAGGAATTCGAACACTCTGGCCCCCGTAAACGTGAAAACTTCCCGAACTTGGTTCATTATCGCTTTTTGGTGTCGCGACTGTCTCAAGGAGATCATATGGCTAGCATCACGTTAAAGGGCAATCCCTGCGAAACGATAGGCGAGCTTCCGTCCGTGGGCAGAAGTGCACCCGGGTTCCGATTGGTCAAGACCGACCTCTCGGACCTGTCGCTGTCCGACCTGGCGGGTAAGCGCGTTGTGCTGAATATTTTTCCCAGCATCGATACGCCGGTTTGTGCCGGCTCCGTGCGGCGCTTCAATGAAAGCGCAGCCGGTCTGGAGAACACGGTGGTGCTCTGCGTATCTGCCGATCTGCCCTTTGCGCATGCGCGTTTCTGCGGTGCCGAGGGGATCAGCAACGTGGAGTCGGTGTCCGATTTTCGTGGCGGGCGTTTCGCCCAGGACTACGGCGTACAGATCAAGACCGGCCCGTTGGCCGGCGTGATGGCCCGTGCCGTGGTCGTGATCAACGCCGCCGGCAAGGTGGTGTACACGCAGTTGGTGCCCGAGATCGCCGAAGAGCCTGACTATGACGCGGCGCTGGCTGCGCTGGGCTAGTCACTGCCGGTGAGCAGGGTGGTGGGGGAACTGCCCCTGATTATTGACGTTGAGGCCTCCGGTTTTGGCATGGGCAGCTACCCGATCGAGGTCGGCGTGGCCTTGCCGGATG
>JBFJWR010000028.1:0-15224 GCA_041623535.1 Pseudomonadales bacterium | reverse complement strand
GCCTGCGAGGAAGTCGCTGCCCGCATCCGGGCAGACGGTGGCCAGGCCACCGCAATCGCCTGTCATGTAGGTGATATGGACCAGATCACCGAACTGTTTGCCCGCGTGCGTAGCGACTTCGCCAGGCTCGATGTACTGGTAAACAACGGGGCGACGAATCCCTACTTCGGTCATATCCTCGATACCGACCTGGCAGTCTTTAACAAGACCATCGAGGTCAACATGCGCGGCTATTTTTTTGCCTCCATTGAAGCGGCGAAGATCATGCGTGAACACGGTGGGGGCTCCATCATCAACACGGCCTCGGTCAATGGCATCCGACCCGGAAAATACACCGGCATCTACAACATCACCAAGGGTGCGGTCATCAACATGACCCAGTCATTTGCCCTCGAATGTGGCGAGTACGGCATCCGCGTCAACGCCCTGTGCCCTGGCGCCACGGAAACCAAGCTGGCCGCCGCATTGACCCAGGACGAGTCCCTGCTCAAGCAGATACTGCCTCGCATTCCACTGGGTCGCGTGGCACAGCCAGAAGAGATGGCAGGCATGGTGCTCTACCTGGCATCAGATGCCAGCAGCTACACCACGGGCTCAACGTTCGTCGTGGACGGCGGCCTGCTGGCCGGAAACGGCCTGTAGCTGAAAAAGGCTCATGCTGATAGATTCTTGTCTGTTCACGATTAACGCATAAAAAAAGGGGCCGCATCAGCGGCCCCTTTTTTGGTCTCTATGGCGAGGGTTACCAATCGTTCTTGGTGACGCCCACCGCCTGCGCCTGCGCCACTTTTTCCTGCTTGGCCATTTTCTCCGGGTTCAGGAGAAGCTTGGCAAAAGCCGGCAACAGTGTGAGAGCACCCACCATGTTCCAGACGAACATGAAGGTGAGCAGGATACCCATGTCGGCCTGGAACTTGATCGGCGAACCGACCCAGGTGCCCACGCCAATCGCCAGGGTGACCGCGGTGAAGATTACCGCCTTACCGGTGGTCTTCAGCGTGTTGTAGTAGGCCTCCTGCATGGACATTCCCATCTCCAGGAACTCCTTCAGACGGGTGTAGATGTAAATGCCGTAATCGACACCGATACCCACACCAACCGCGATTACCGGCAGCGTCGCCACCTTGACGCCCATTCCGAGGAACACCATCAGGGCATTACACAGAATCGAGGTCAGGTACAAAGGCACGATGATGGAAATCACCGCCGCGAGAGAGCGGAACGTCAGCAGCACCATGAAGGATACAACGCTGTACACCAGGATCAGCATCTGGTTCTGCGCCACCGCGATTTCCATATTGGTGGCAGCTTCCACGCCGGCGTTTGCCGCAGCCAGCAGCAGACGGGTCGTGTCGCACTCGTTGTAAACCGCACGGAACAGATCGTATTCCATCTGTTTCGGCGCATCCCGCAGGTTCAGTTCGGCACCGGAGATGATGCGTTCCTTGTCTTCCGGAGAAAGCCCCTCGTTAACCCTGGCTTCCTCGATCTGCTTGCGGAATCCGGCTTCCTTTTCAGCCTGTTCTGCCTCGAACTTGCTGCGCAGTTCCCCTTCCTTGGCGACCTTGCACTGGTCAATCTTGGCCTGCTCGTCAGGCTTTGGATTATATTCTTCCTGGAATTCCTGCACTGCGGCCACGACCCGTTCCAGGGTCTCCGCCTTGTGGTCTTTCAGGTAGAAGATGACCGGGACAAAGTCACATGAACCATTGAACAGGCCCACGTCGCGCAGTTCATCCGGCACGTTATTGAAGAGTGTTGTCTGGTCGCGCGGAATACCGAACCAGCGCGGGTTGCCACTGGACTTGGCAATACCCACTTTCTTGGAAACGGATGCCAGTGACACGGCTTCCTGCACGCCGGGCACGTTCTTCAGGTGCCACTCGAGACGATCGACAGTCTCCACCACTTCATAGTTCAGGCATTTCTGTTCCGGCGTGGTGACCATGACCACGAACACATCCGAACTGACCGAGTAGTTATCGGTGATGTATGCGTTGTCGAGGTTATAGGTTGAATCCGGCCACAGTTCCGGCGCACCCGGATCCAGGTCACCGATCTTCAGGAACTGTCCGTACCACATGCCACCGGCAAAGCCGAGCAGACCAATGACCATGCTGACCGGCACGACCATCGGGTGTACCAGGTAGGAAAGACCGCCCCACAACTTGGAGTGGTGGTGTATCTCGTATTCGGTTTTCTTGATCGCCGTCGCGCTGACGCCAAGGTAAGACATCAGGATGGGCAACAGCAGCAGGTTGGTGAACAGGATCACCGAGATACCCACCGTTGCCGCGATAGCAAGTTCCTGAATGACCTGGATCTCGATCAGCAGCAGCGTGGTGAAACCGAAAGCATCCGAGGCCAGTGCCACGGCGCCAGCCGTAAACAGGCCGCGGAACGCATACTTGGCCGCGAGCAGCTTGTCGCCATTCGCCTCCACGGTCTCGATCGCCATGGCGCCCACGAGTTGCACGCCGTGACTGATCCCGATCGCGAACACCAGGAACGGAATCAGCATGGAGTACGGATCGATGCCGTAGCCAAGCCAGTGGATAAGACCCAACTGCCAGACCACTGCGAGGAACGAACAACTCACCGTAACCACTGTGCTCTTCCAGCAACGGGAGTACAGGAACATCAGTACGCTGGTAATAAACAGGGCACCGAGGAAGAACACGCCTACCTGCGCCGCGCCCTTGATCAGGTCACCGATCTTCTTGGCAAAACCAATGATCTTGATCTCGATATTACCGTTCTGGTACTTGTCGCGGATCTCTTCCAACGATGCGTTGACCACACGATAATCGATCGGCTGTCCGGTCTTCGGGTGAATCGGCAGCAAGGGTGCGCGCACGATGGAAGACTTGTAGTTGTTCGCCACAATCCGGCCGACTTCACCGGAACGCAGAATGTTCTGCCGCAGGTCTTCCAGGTTGTCACGACTCCAGCCATCCAGTTGCGATGGGATCACCGCGCCCCCCTGGAAACCGTCCTCTGTCACCGCCACCCAGCGCACGTTGGCAGTCCACAGTGACTTCATGCCACCCCGCTGCACTTCCGGCAGGTAGAACACGGCGTCGTTGATCTCGGCCAGAACCTCCATGTACTCCTTGGTGAAGATGTCGCCTTCCTTCACTGCCACCGCGATATCAACATTGTTGGCACCGGGCAGGTTGTGGAAGTTGAACATCATGTTCTGGATGTACGGGTGCTTCAGCGGAATCATCTTCTCGAAGCTGGCGTTCGGGCGCACCTGAACCATGTGGTAAATCATGAACACCGTGAACAGGGAGAGAATGATCAGGATGATCCCCCGGTTATTGAAGACGATGCGCTCAATAATGCCCTCTTTATCAGAGTGCAAAGGCGGCTCATGCTCTTCGTGTTCTTCCTGTGCCACTTGTTGTTCAGCCATTACTCGGACTCCAAGCCAGTTCTTTTATAAAAAGGGTGTTCGAAATTTCAGTACGCATCACTGACCCAGGCGGATCAGAGCGCCTCGTTCTTGATTGCGGCGCCATTCGACTTCAGCAGTTCTGCACCACCAAAGCCGACGATGGCGATCTTGCCATCCTCGGTCGCCACGGCGCCGAGCATATCAACCCGGTTCGGCCGCAAACGCATATCAAAGCGTTCACCGCCGTCTCCGCTATACAGGACCACGCCTTTCGTACCAACAATCAGCAGCGTGTCGTCTTTTTTGTCGTAGTAAGAGCCGAGCAGGGATTCCTTGGTCTGCGAATCAACCCGCACCCAGTTCTTGCCCTTATCCTTGCTCGAGAACAGGTTGCCCCGCATGCCGAACGCAAAGATCTCGTCGTCGCGGGTCACTTCCAGTCCGAAATAGGAACCGGTGTAGGGAGTCACCAGTGCTTCCCAGGAATTGCCGCGATCGGGAGAGCGGTAAACCGTGCCGCCTTCACCTGCAACATAAAGCTCGCCGGCTTCGGTACCGATGATGGCGTTGATGTGCTTGTCGAAAATCAGCGGATCCCATTCCTCGCGCTCCGGATCGAGGTTGGGCAGCGTGACACGCGCCCAGGACTTGCCGCCGTTGGTGGTTTTGTACACGAGACCGAAGGCACCCACTGCCCAGCCTTCTGCGTCATTGAAGAAGTGCACACCCATTAACGGGTTGGCGCCCCAGTTGTCGGTATCGCTGGGGTCCGCGTTCTGGAACTGCGCTTCCCAGGTCGCACCCGCATCCCGCGAGTGAATGATCAACTGGTCATGACCTACCGCCCAGCACTTGGTCTCGGTCGGGCAACTGATGGCCACCAGGTTGGTGATGCTCGGCACTTCCAGGGACTGCGTCCAGGTGGCTCCGTTGTCATCACTGATCAGCACATGGCCATAAATACCCACGGCGATCAGCTTGTCGCCAGCGCGGGTGATGTCCTGCAGCAGATCGCTGACAGCGCGGTCACTTTTCATGACCTTCATATCCATCTGGTCCTTGATGCCACGGGCATCGACCGGATTGGACAGGGTCATTACCAGAGCCGATACGGCAAGCATGCAGCCAAGCAGCGTGCGCCCCTTCCCCCGAGCCTGCGCCCGATGACCCGCCGGGAGGCGCTCAAAACTGTACCGGTCTGATTTCATTGTCGTTTTTCCCCTTGATATACACCCGGCAGCGGATGGAAAGTAGTCCAGGCCCTGTCGGCAAAACATTGTCACACGCAGCCTCCGGCTCAACACCGGCACGTGGCAAGAGCAGAGTATAGGCCACTTTTTTTTTCCTGCCGAAACGAATGAGGGGAAATACGAAGCGCAGAACGGTTATTCATCGCGGCCACTTTGCGTGGCATAAAAAAACGGGGTCACACCCTGGTTGAATCATGATCAGGGAGGGCGGATGTGACCCCGCAAGCCACAGAAGGCAGATGTGACTTTAAAATGCACACTTCCACGTAGTGCACAGCAATCCATGCAACCTTTGAACCAACTCCGGCATGTAATCTATGTGTTTGTTTTACTGTGACATTTAGGCACACACGCGGAGGCAGGCCTGCACCATGCTGGCGCAACTGCCTGTCGCAGGCTTCATATTTGTGCCGCCTGCCCTGGTCTGAACCGGGTGAGGCCAACACACCGTGCCGGGCGGGCACAGGTCTGAACGATGAAAAATTCAGGAAATCGGTGCGCAGGTCTGAGCTGCACCCATTGCTGCGGGTCAGGCCAGTGACTGACCCATCGATCGCAGGCAATGGCGCATCGCGGCCGTAAAGAAAATCCCCAACAGGGGCCAGGCCAGCAATGCTGCCAGTGGATGGGTCAGGTGGAATGTGTAATACCAGTCCACGTGCGTTCCCGAAGCGGACTCGCGAAACAGCCAGCGTCCCTCGGCTTCACGAATCATCCAGCTGCTTGGCGGAACGAAACCGTCCACCAGTCGATAGTGATGCTCGCATGGCACATCGAAGGCCTCGACCCGTTCCGTGATACAGGTTTTGTCTGCGTTGTGCACCAGTCGTAACATGCCGGGCGCAGGTGGCGGCGCGCCCTGCAGTTCAACACGCAATACGGCGGGAATGACCAGGTTGCCCGGGAAAAATTCTGGAAAACGACCCGGATCGGTTGCCAACTCGAACGTCTCCTCGATTCCGGCAGGCATCTCGGCGGCGGCGTGCAGGGTGATCTTCATGGATGAAAACTCACCCGTTCAGTGCTCGCGACCATGCGTGACTTCCTGTTCGAAGAGCATGGAGTCATACAGGATGATGTTGTGCACGGTATCCGGGAACGCGGATTCCAGCGCGATATCTGCGGCAAAAAGCAGTCGGTCGGCGTCTTCCTCGGTGTCAATCTGGTCAACATGTTCCGGATAGAGGCTCAGCCCGGCGGTCGCACCCACCTTCAGTTGCACCGGCGTCTCCGTCAACGGCACCGACAGCAAAAAGGGCCGGGTCAGGTACTCGTGTACGCGCTCCACGATCACCGGCACATCCGGCTCGCCAATCTGTTCGAAGATCGCCACAAAATGATTGTGTCGCAGACGTGCCACGGCATCCGTTTCACGGCTGCGGTCGAGGAAACGCTGGCCGATCTCGCGCAGCAGTGCATCGCAGGACTCCTGCCCGAATGTCGCCGCAATACCTTCGAAATCATGGAAGAGAAAACTGGCCAGGCAGAACCTTTCACTGCGGCGTCGCGAGGTCAGAATGGCGTAGTTCAGACGCTCCAGGAAGGCGATGCGGTTCATCAGTCCGGTCACCGGATCTTTCAGAATCTCGCGACCGCTGTAATTCAGCATCTGCTTGCGTTCAAACGCGCAAAGAATGGAACGCGCCAGCGACTGGGCAAAATCGGTACCGCGCACGATGTAGTCCTGCACACCGTGATGAATGGATTCGATGGCAGCTGCTGTGCTGCCCTCTTTCGCGAGCAACAGGATGGTCGCGTACGGCGCCCGCGCCTGGATTTCCTCAACCAACCCCAGTGCCGGATCCTGCCCGGAGCCGGAATCGACAATAATGACGTCCGGCTGGCTTTGACTCAGTAGCCTGGAAAAGGCCTCGTGTCCGCGCACCGTATCGACGTTCAGTCGCACGTCCGGCAATGCCGTTGCAATCCCGGCAAGGTCGGGAAACACGGTTTCGGCATCCTCGTCAGAACTCTCGACCAGCAAAATGTCGAGATTGCGAAGATAAGGCTGGTGCGCCTGGTTCACGCGTACCCCCGCCCGTTGGTTCGCGGGCATTGCGGCGTTACCCCGGACGCCCCAAAACGGGCGCAAGCGTAACTGCCATGAAGTGGTCTGAAGCAGCATAGACGCGGATTTCCGCCTTGGCACGGTCGCGGGAACGCTACTTATCGGCAATAAATACGCTTTTTCCCGGCGTCACAGCCCTTACGGCGCGTGCCAACGCGCGCAAGCCAATGAATTCATTTGATTCACAACGCCCTGTTCCACAAGCTCACGGGGTCCATTCCCGCCAGGCAGAAATCAGCGGAAAATACAGGGCCACACGAATTTCCCGCGAATCCAGCTGCGCAAGACAGCGTGCGTAGGTCGCCAGTTGCTCGCTGTAACGCGCCTGCTCTTCGTCGAGGAATATATCAAGCTGCCCCCCGGCATGGGTGCCGGTCTTGAAGTCGACGATCCAGCGGACATTCTTCGCATCGACAAACGTGCGGTCGATCACGTAATTGCGAACGCCTGCGTCAGTCGCCAGCGACACCGGGAATTCTGCCTGCACGGCATCATTCGCAGGCGAATACAACCATGCCGCGCGTTCATCCTGTCGCATGGTCTGTATTGCTTCGTGTGCACGTGTAACGAGGATTTCCCAGTCTGATCGGGCGACACCAGTCATCTGCAACATCGCGGTGATGCGCTGCGTGGCGAGCGCTGCGTTCATGTCGAGCACATCGGGGTACTCCAGCAAGCCGTGCACCACCACACCCAGTTGTCGCGCCAGTGGCCTGGCCCAGGAAAACTCCGTTTGGTTGCGCGCTTCGGATGGCTCCACACCTGTCGACGCCAAATCGGCCGGTGGCGGCGGACAGCACCAGCCTGCAGGGAGCCGCTTGAGGCCGGCATCGGGGTCCTCTGCGCCGGACACTGCCGGAGTCGATTCCGGGATGCCGGCAGCCAGTGCCGTTTCGAATTCGCCGCGCACTGCCGGCCATAACGTGCCGAGCAGGCTGCCGCTGCCCGGCTGGGAAATTGTCGGAGCTTCGCCCTCTTTCTGCTTCACCTTCGCACGGCCCAGCAGGTGCAGCGCACGTTTCGCCCGGGTGACACCGACATACGCCAGACGTGCACTTTCGTTTTTCTCGCGCTCGTTATGGATGCGACCCAGCAACTGGTAATGCAGTTGCCGTTCTGCGCCGGTGGCCCGTTTCGGTGCAACCAGCAATTTCGATTCACCCGCTTCCCCCGGCAACTCGCGCCAGCGGATCATCGGATCATCACCACTGCCGGTGCCACGCCCCAGTCCGGGCAGGATGACCGTGTCGAATTCCAGTCCCTTGGCCTTGTGCAGCGTCATGAGCTGTACACGCTTGTCACCCGCAGGGTCCGGCAATGCATACAGTTGTTCCAGTTTCTCTTCCATCTCCAGCGGGTCGGGCAAAGTGCCCGGTGGCCAGCTTTCCAGCCAGCGAAAGAACGCCTCGACGTCTGCCTGGTCGGCTTCGCTTTCCAGGCAGGCCGCGCCCCCCAATGCCAGCCACGCGCCCTCTACCCAGGCGCGCAGCGATTTGCGCATGCGCTCGGCGCACGCCGCCTGCAAAACGGGAAGGATCCGTTCGATACGCGCGTGCCCGGCGGTACTCAGCAAGCCATGCTCAGCAGCATCCTGCAGCCGATCGACAAGCAACCCACCCTGATCATTTCCGGCAATGGCATGCAGATCGGCCAGTTCCAATCCGCACCAGGGCGCGCGCAACACGGCCAGCCAGGCGATGCGGTCACCCGGATGAATCAGTGCCCGGGTCAGTGACAGCACATCGAGCACGCATTGCCGCGAGGCCAGCGTTTCGACATCCACGGCCTGAAAACCGATCCCCGCAGTGCGCAGCGCCGGAACGATCTCCTCAAGGTGCCGCCGCCCCCGCACCAGGATCGCGATGGATGCATCCGGATGCTCGCGCAGGGTCTGCTCAACAATCCGCACCACGCGGGGCGCCTCTGCGTCGGATGAACCGAGAAACGGATGGACATGCACTCCACCATCGGGTGTATCGGTCGCGAACGGCACGGCCGGGCGATAACTGATGGCGCCCAGGGAGGCGTCTTCGGAGGCCGGAAAAATCTGCGGAAACGCCTGGTTAACCCAATCCACCACCTGCGCGCAGGAACGGAAATTCTGCTGCAACAGCAGTGGTTCCGGGCGCATGGACTCTATGCCTTCCTGCTGCATGCGCAGGAACAGGCCCACTTCCGCCTCGCGGAACGCGTAGATGGACTGCATGGGATCACCGACCAGGAACAGGGTGCGTCCATCGCCCGGCATCCAGCCGGCGACCAGGCGGCGCAACAGTTCGACCTGGGTGAGCGAGGTGTCCTGGAATTCGTCTATCAGCAGGTGCCGCACCTGGTAGTCCAGCGCCAACGCAAGGTCGGTGGGCTCGTCGGGCTCGCCCAGCGCCTGCAGTGCCGCTGTCATGACTTCAGAATGATCCAGCCTGCCCGTTTCGGCAAACACCTGTTGCAGTTCCTGCGCAGCGACAAACAACAGCGCGAACAGCGCTTCCACGGTCGTCCAGTCGGCATCCGAAAACCCGCCTTCCGGCAGGACCAGCACCTGCGCCAGTTGCTCGCTCAGCAGTTCTGCGTGTTCAGACTGCGAAAGGGCTTCCAGCAGTTCTGCGATCTGATCCTTGGCCTGCTTGCGTTCTGCGTAGCCGGCATCCTTTGGTTTGCCGAGCGCCGGAATCCCACTGCCCTTGTTGAATCCGCCCGGCTTGCGCCACGCGCCGTCCTTGGTTAGCAAGAACTGCGCGAGCACCTGCCATTGGGCCAGCGCATCGGCCTGCGCTGCGGGCAGGCATTCCGGTTGTGCGTAGCCATGCAGAAAGTGATCCGGATTGTCCTGCAGATTGCCGCGCGCGAAATGCAGTATCTCGCACAGATCGGTCTCGCAATGCAGCGGAAAATGCGCCCGCAGCGAATGCAGGTGTGACTCCACGTAAGCACGGAAAGCTGCTTCGATCTCGTCACGACTGAATACCGCGGACGAAGGGTCGCTGAGTCCGCGCAGCCACTGCTGTCTTTGCCCCAGCATCTGCGCCAGCAGATCAATCAGCAGGCCGACCTGGTTGTCAAAATGCTGCAGCGCGCGTTCTACCGCGCCAGCGGCAACCTCCAGATCGCCTTCGAGTCGTTCCACGGCACGTGCTGCCGCCTCGCGGTGCAGGGCTGCTGCGTCGTCTTCCAGTTGCGCGTTCCCGGAATGGCCGGCCGTGGCCGGCATCATGCAGACCAGTCGGTGGCACAGGCTGTCGATGGTCTGCACCCGCATGCGCGCCGGGCAGTCTGTCAGCGACCAGCCCTGTTCGCGGTCCCGCTCCAGTACCGCGCGGGCATGACTGAGCAATTCGACGTCATGGGGATCACTGCCCTGCTCTCCCCTGGCCGCACGGCCCAGCGCCTGCAGGATGCGATCACGCATTTCGGCAGCTGCCTTGCGCGTAAACGTGATGGCGATGATTTCCTCGGGGTTCTCTGCCCGCTCCAGCAGGCACAGGTAACGCAGCACCAGCAGGCCGGTTTTGCCGGATCCCGCCGGGGCCTGCACGATAAACGACTGCGTGGGATCAATGGCCCGGGCACGCACATCCGCATCAACCAGAATCGAATCACTCATCGTCAGACTCCTGCTGTCGTTCGACCGGGTTCTGATTGATACGACAGACCGGATGGAGATCGCAGTACGTACAACTGCTCCGCGTGCTCAGCGGCAGGACTTCGGCATGCCCCTCGCGAAATTCACCAGCCAGTTCATCAAGCACCTCGTGCCAGTGCTCTAACAGGTCTTCCCAACTGGCGGATTCAGCGAGTTCGGTCCGGTTCTCGGTCCACACCTTCACACCCGGCAAGAGATCGTCCGCAGCGGCAATGCCTTCATACCTGGTTTCCCCGGCACGCACACTGGCAAACGCCACGGCCTGAACGGGCTCGTCCACGGCCAGGGTGTACAGAGGTAATTGCGGCGACTCCGGCCGCCGTCCCGCCCACTTGTTCTTGTTCACCTGCCCGGTTTTGTAATCGATGACCGCGGTGCCGCCGGATGCCAGTTCGTCCACGCGGTCCAGCTTGAGGTTGATGGAGACCCCGCCGAAATCCACGGTGCGTTTTTCTTCGTTGTACAGCACCCGGAATGGCGCACGGTCGCGGTCCAGTGCAATCATTTCCGAGCATACGGCGGCCAGGCGGGCTGACTCCACGTTGCGGAAGCGGGCTGGCAGGCGCACACCGGACCGCTGCTCAACAGCGCACAGCGCGTCTTCAACGCAGGCGGCAAGTCGCTCTTGCAGGGCAACTTCATCCAGCGCCTGTAATCCGGCATGATCCACGGTTGCCTGCCAGAAAAACTCCAGCACTTTGTGCACCAGGCTGCCGCGACCCATGGCGTCCAGCCCCTCTGCCGGTGCATCCAGTGTTTTCGCATGCAGACGAATTTCGGCAAAGGCACGGAACGGACAGGCGGCCTGCAGTTCGAACAGGCGGCTGCCACCGGTGCGTTCGCCTTCCGTATAAGCAGGCGCAAGATCATCAGACCAGGGTTCCAGAACGCTGGCGTCCCGCTGCAAGGTATTCCAGTCCGACACCAGGAAAACCCCGGCCTCTGCACAATCGACGACCGGCAATTCGGCAATCAACGGCGACACGCGAAGATCCTGATCGCCTTCGCGTTCCGGGTGACTGAACAGCACGCGCTCCGCGACAGCCTTCAACTGCCGGGTGTAGATGGCGGCCATGCGCAGCTCCCGCTGCGCGCCGGAACGCGGCAGGCCATGTTCGCGCTGCAGGCTCCAGGGGATATACGGATTCGGCTGCGGCAGGCGCGGCCAGGCACCATCGTGCATACCCAGCACCCAGGCCTGGTCGAAATGTTGCCCGGTGGTCTCCAGCACCCCCAGCACCTGCACTCGCGCGCCCACACTCTCGGGCTGGAAAATCGTACCCTGTGCGAGATGTTCCAACTGCAGAAGCGCCTGCCGGAACGTGGCACCCGCAGACACCCGGTCCAGTCCCGCCAACGCATCCAACACGCCTTCCCATTTCCGGGTCGCCTGGTACTCATTGCTGGAAAGTGTACGACCGCGCGACCAGCCAACCAGGGTCAGCACGGTGGTAAAGGCATCCGCCCAGTCCGACCATTTCATGGTCTTGCGACGCAGCGCATCCAGGCGCTCGGTACCAGCGGCCAGCTTGCGCAGAAACTTGTCGGAAGAAAAATCCAGCAAGGCTGACAGCGGCATGTCAGCCAGACCCTGCCGGCGCAGCTTCAGTTCCAGCCGGATACGCGCACTGGCGGCCTTTTCGGCACCCGCGAAGTAAGGAGAGCGCAGGACCTGGTAGAGCGCTGCCAGTTCCATGGCCTCACCCTCGAAGCGCAGCACGCGCAGCGCGTCGCTGATCAGGGGAATATCCGCCAGCGGATTGCCCAGCGAGAAGTTGACCAGCCCCGCCGCTTCCGTGCCGGGCTGTTGGGAAGAAGGTTGCAGGGCCAGGTTCAGCGCCCGCTCAAGCAAAGGCCGCAGCGAATGCATCTCTGGCACGATCACGGCGATGCGCTGCCGGGGATGGGCGTCCAGCTGGACACGCACCCAGTTTGCCGCGGCACTGACCTCCGCGCGGCTGTCGGCGAGAGCCAGTCGTGCGCTGGCGCCCGGTTCAGCCTGCAATTCAACCTGCTGAATCTCGCGCCCGGCCTGCTGCAGCGCCTGAATCAGCCGCTCCTGGGCGGGTGTGATTTCGACAAAGCCGACCAGCCAGGTGGGCGGGCCTGCGATGAACGGATCCGCCAGGCCCTTGATATGAAGCCGGTTCCAGCTTCGGGCAAGCCGGGCGGGCAATTCCGCCACAGTGGCCAGACCCAGGTCCCGTACGTGCATATCAAACGCCAGCGCAACCGCGGCAAACTGGCGGGTATCGGCGGTTGCCTGGAAATCCGGGTGCGCAGGATCCAGGCACCAGTCCTGCACCAGTTGCCAGGCGTCCATCAGGCCGCGCACATCAGCGATCGCGCTCGTAGCTCCGGCATCGCCATGAGCGGCCTGCACATCCCGCCAAAGCTGCTCCTGTTGGGCACTGTTCAGCAGGCCGAATGCCATGTCTTCCAAGCCACCACGCAGCAGGCACTGCCATTCCTGCTGCAGCCAGGCATTCCAGGTCAGAATGGCCGGGGTCTGCCAGGCCTGCCGCCCATCGGCCCGGGCCCGGTCGGCATAGCCATCCTGCAGGGCGGCCGCGAGCCGCTGGTTGCCCGTGACGATGGTATGGCCCGCCTCGGCATGCGCCAGCAGCGTTTGCCTCTGTATGCCTTCTTTATTCATGTAATTCTCAAATCCTGCGGTTCCATGGCCCTGCTGGCCCTTCTGTTTAGCTGAGGTAACTGAGCGCAACCGCCTGGTCCGGCGTTCTCCCAGCATCGGAATTCGCCATCCATAGCCAGCCGCCAATTAGCACCAAAGGCCGATAGTTCGCGCCCTCAAGGTTGGTGTACTTTCACTTTCTGCAGCCAGAATACCCGTATTGCATGCTCACCAGGTGAGCCCGCTCCCACCGCTTAAAATATGAGCAAAATGAATCATGTACCTATGTACAGTTCTTTGCATACCGGGGCGGTGTTAGTTTTATGGTTATTCAGTGGCAAACCTTGCCCGAACCTATTACGTAACTACTTGTTTTTACTCGGAGAGAACAATGCCTCAAGCAGCACAAGCCATCGCCATCGGCACCGTCGCAGAACTGACCGGCACCGCGCAGGCCCAGAATCCCGCCACTGGCGCGGTCCGCGACCTCAACGTTGGCGACATGGTTTATGCCCACGAAGTGATCATCACCAGTGACGGCAGCAACATTGTGCTGTCCATGGGTGATGGCAGCAATCTGGCGATTGGCGAAGGCAGCCAATTGGCCCTGAATGCTGAAGGCATCGGCGGCGAGCGTTTCTCCAGCCTGACCGAGGAAGCGGCTGAAGATGCCGGCCAGGGCGCCGTGCCCAGCGTGGAAGCCATTGGTACTGTTGTTGCACTCTCCGGCAACGCAGAAGCCAAGAACCCGGTTACCGGCGAAACCCGCGTGCTGAAAATCGGCGACCAGGTGTTCGCTGACGAAGTCATCATCACCGCCGATGGCAGTGCCATCGCAATTGAATTCAAAGACGGCAGCCGACTCGACCTGGGGCGTAATTCCGAGATCGCCCTGGACACCGAAGTCTTCAACCCTGCCATCCTGGCCACCCTGGACCTGCCCGGCACCACGGCGCAATCCAGCCAGGACCAACTGCTTGACGCCCTGATCAACGACTCCGCATCCGACATCGACGCCATCCAGCAGGCCCTGCTGGCCGGTGAAGACCCCAGCCAGCTGGAAGCAACCGCAGCCGGCCCCGGCGCGGGTGGCGGCGAAGAGGAAGGTTCCAGCTTCGTGATCCTGGAGCGTTCCGGTCAGCAGACCACGCCGGATTCCGGGTTCAATACTGATCCGATTGCGCCGGAATTCACGCCGACGGATCCGGAAGATCCGCCGGTTGAAGAAGAAGCCGCGCCGGGTGAAGATTTTGGCGTCACCATCACCGGTGACGAGGGTACAGTGTCTGAGGATGGACTCAGCGGTGTGACTTCCCAGTACGGCACTGTGCATGAGGGGCAATTCACGATCACCGCCCCCGATGGCGTCGGCCTTGCCCAGTTGAATCCGGTATTTATTTCCAACGATGGCCTCACCGCCGACAATTTCAAGGATTTTGGTCCGTACTCCATTAAGTTTGACCACTATGATCCGGAAACCGGCGTGGTCTCTTACACCTTCACTCTGGAAGAAGCGCTTGACCACACCCCCGGAGAGCCGATTGTTCTCGAATTCCAGATCAACGTAGAAGACAGCGATGGCGATGTCTCTGCAGAACCAGGCATCCTGACCATCAATGTATTGGATGGTGTTCCCCTCGCAACTGCGGACATCGGCAACATCAGTGAAGGTGGCACGCTGATCGTAGATGCAGAAAACGGTGTTCTGAGCAATGACCAGTCTCGCGCAGATGGTTACCACGCAGACGGCGCTGTGGTTGGCGTAGTGACTGGCAACGATGACACCACTGACACCGAGAACGCCAGCAGCGTGGGCGATGAAATCACCGGCACCTACGGCAAGCTGACGCTGAACGCAGATGGCAGCTACACCTACGTGGCGACAGCAAACGCAATCACTGCAAATGCCGTCGATACCTTCACGTACACCATCAAGGACAGTGACGGCGACCTGGACTCTGCAACGCTGACGATTAATGTCGCAGACGTGACCCTCAATGCTGACAACCGCACTATTGAAGTAGATGAGGCTGCCTTGGATGACGGCGGTAGCGACAATACTTCCAGTTCCGCGGAGACTGACGGAGGAACTCTCAACGTACCTGGCGCCACAAAGTACACCATCAATGGCACGGGGGAAGGCCTGTATGGCAACCTGACGCTCAATTCCGATACGGGCGAGTTCTCCTACACGCTCACCAGCCCCGTTCCTTCTGGGGCTATTCAGGGTG
>JBFJWR010000027.1:0-15376 GCA_041623535.1 Pseudomonadales bacterium | reverse complement strand
GCATATCCGTAGCAAGTCATGGTGCCTGGTGATCCATGGGCAAACAGCCAGCCTCCTTCAACCTGATCAACGCTCTGCTGGTCACTGATGACGAAGAGTACTTCGCAGGCATCGTCCGTATTCTTGAGAATAATCCGCAGCGTCGCTGCAAGGTGACCCGGATTGGTGCGGACGAATTCGCGCAGCAGGCGGTGTCCCTGGACGAGGTGGATATTCTGCTGATCGCGACGGCCCGCCGCATTGAAGATGCGCTGGCCAAGCTGCCGCAGCGCAGGCCGGTGCTGGTACTGACTTCTGAAGCAGGGTTCGAAGTCAGCCACGAGGTGGTTGCCTGGCTGTGCGGTGGGCGCTTCATGATTCTGCCGGCCAATACGCAGGACCCGGGTACCATCGTCAAGGCAGTCCACACACTCTGCCGGGCGACGTTGCGCATCATGCTGGTGGAAGATGACGAGGACGATCAGTTGACGTTGCGCGACATGCTGGCGACCTGTCCCATTTACAACGTCGACATGACCTGGGTGCAGAATCCGCTGAAGATTCGTGAGAGCCTGGCACGCCAGTCCTACGACCTGCTGATTCTTGATTACCAGCTCGGGCCCGGCGAATCCGGACTTGCCTGGATACAGAAACTGCACACCGAGGGCTGTGATACGCCCATGTTGTTACTGTCCGGGCAGAGCTCCATCAGCCTGGATGTGCTCACGGGAAATGCGCTTGCCCGTGGTCGGGCCATGTTCCTGTCCAAGCGTGACCTGTCGACCGAGTCACTGACGCGGGCCATTATCACCTCGCGTTCGCGCATGCGAAAAAAGCGTTAAGTCCGTTCCGGGAATGCATGCATCTGCGTCAGAGAAAGCGCGCCGTCTGTATCGGTAGGGCCAGGATCCACAGGCCGGCAACCGTGTAGAGCACCATGAGTCCCAGCATCGGGATCTGGCTGAGCGATGCCTGGCGACGATTGCCGAAAATTCGCAGTGCCTCGCGGTGAGCGAGCAGCACGCCGATCAGGTGGCCGAGAATAATCAGTGCGACCTGGCTGTGCCAGGTGACATCCATCTGGGGAATGACGGTGTAGCGGAACGTTTCCCGGGTTCCGAACAGGTCCCAGCCCCGGCCGAATGGATCGGAAAGCAAGGCGATCACGCGGATGCCGTCGGTCTGCAGCAGCGTGTAGTAATGCGATGCGTGGTAAACGAGTGCGATGGGTACCAGCGTATAGCCGAAGCTGCGCAGCAGCGTGCCGAGTTCAATGTCGGAGCGCGCCAGTGTCCTGCCCAGCCAGACCGCCAGCACGTACAGCGCGTAATAGAACAGGCAGGCCAGTGGCAATCCCAGCCACATGTAATATTCCATCCAGGGGCGATACAGGATGAGCGCGCGCAGTCCGATGTCCGGATCCCACCACGGGATAAACGTGGACCAGAAAAAACGCAGCCACGGCACGGTTTCGTGAAAGCCGTCGTACGCGGTGGTCGCCAGCATGCAGACGATGAAAAAAACCAGCGAGCCGTGGTCCGGCGTGCGCCCCAGCAGTCCGGCGAACTGCCAGCGCAGGCGCCACTGCCAGCGGTCGTTGGCGCTTCTTTCCAGTGTCACGGGCGCAATCAGTGATACCACGCGCAGGAATACGCCGAAAAACTCGCCGTAACGAAACCACGCCCTGGCGCCAAACAGCAGGCTGCCAAACAGGTTGACCCCGGTGTAACCCAGCAGCCACAGGGCCAGTGATGCCGGTTTCGTGTGGCCGAACAGTTCTACCCAGATGAACATCAGGTACAGCAGCACCGCCGGCCAGTATCCCAGCCAGCGGAACGGGTAGGCGAACAGGCCGCGCCGCAACGGGCGCACCAGCCAGCCCAGCGCAAGCACGAGCGTGCGCCAAGGATTCACCCTTTCATACAAGCCGCCGACAAACGCATTGAGATAGGCAAACGCCAGCACGAAAACCATCCAGAACAGCGGCATGCTGAGGTTGTGGTTGCGGTTTGCGGGTCCGAACCAGCCGCTGGCAATGGTCAGGCACAACATGCCCAGGGCTGCGAGTTGCAGCACCAGCAGCAGCGTCCGCGACGCGAAGTGATCGGCCGGCCAGCTTCTCTCCGGTGGTACTGCCAGGTGCCTGTCACGCAGAAACCAGCTCGCGGCGATAAATGAAATCAGCAGCGCTGCGGCTGCACTCCAGCCATACAACGCGAGTGGGATGGGCAGCACGTAGCTTTGCCCGAAAGTATGGGCAGCGGCGGATCCCGGGAGCAGGGTCGTGCACAGCGCGATGATCCAACCGGCTGCGCGGACTGGGCGCTGCATTGCGCGGTCAGCCATCAGGTTTCGACCGGTTCCGGAACTCCAGCATGCGGTCTACTGCCTTGGCGCGCCCGCGCACCATGCCGGTCAGGCGGTCCTGATCGTCCCCGTCATGGAAGACGACATCACCGTTCAGAAAGTCGCGGTAGATTTCGCCGGCAAGATCGAGGTCGCGTTTGAATCCGTAGCGACCCTTTTCGTAAGCCAGGCCCAGCGTGTACAGACCCTGCGCGTGGCGCCCGGCCGCTGCCTGTTGCAGCAGTTCCCGTACCCTCGCATGATTTTTTGCCAGCGCCGGGTGGCCACGATCGTAGTAGCTGACGAGCCGGAACTGCGCCCGGTGATCGCCTGCTGCTGCCGCACGAATCCACCATTGCAGGGCTTCGGCACGCGCGTCGGGGGAATAACTTTCCAGCAACTGCAGGCCCAGCCGGTACTGGGCATCTGCGTCACCCGCGTCGGCCTGCTTGCGCAAGATCCCGATCGGCTGATAGTCCGGACCCAGGCGGGCGATTCTTCGCTCCGTGTCGCGCAGGGCAGACTGCCAGTACGCCGCATTCCGCTCGTTTGCAGCGACGCCGTGGCGACCGTACGTGAACGCCTCGACCAGTACCGTAAAGCCGCTGCGGGCGGCGCCGAGATCCAGCGGGTACCCGTATTTGCCGCTGATTCGGGCCTCGGCCACATAACGCAGCGTCGGTACATGATTCTGCGCGGCGGCGAGGTTCCACCAGTTGCGACCGCGTGGCAGGTCTTTCTCCACCCCTTTACGACCGAAGATGAACAGCTTGCCGAGTTCATGCTGGGCCGTCACATCGCCCTGTCCGGCTGCTTTCTCAAGCAAGCTGATCGCCTCGGTTCGTCCAGCCGCCCCCGGGTTGGCGGATTCAAGCAGCCGGCTCGCAAGTTTCAGTTGGGCACCAGTCCTGCCGGATTCGGCTTCCTGCAGCAGGCTCCTGATTGCGGCGGCCTGTTGCCGGTAACCTGCCGCGGAAAGGCTGTGCATTCCTGTATCGAATTGCTTCGCCTCGACACCGGCAGCCAGGCGTTCGTTGTAGTCCGCAGCACGGCGCAGATTGATAGGGAAGCCGGGCACGCCGGCGGCATAGCGCCACGCCAGTTCCCGCAGGGCGTCCCCGTCATCGTGTTCGGCTGCCTGTTCCCACAGTTTGCGCGCTGCGGCGGGCTCTTCCTTTACGAGCAGCCGGCCCAGTGTCACGGCGGCCCCGGCATGACCGGAACCGGCCGCCTCGTTGAGCCACGTTCTGGCGGTCTGTTTTTCCTCTGCACTCGCCTGCCGGTCACCGGTCACCAGCTGCCACCAACGCAGGCGGGCTTCCGGATCGCCGTCGGCAGCCAGTTTGGGCAGCCATTTGCGCAGTACGTCGTTTCCCGGCTGCAGTGCCATGAGCTCGCGTATCGCGGTGCGCGAGCCCTGCTGCGCGGCACGTTCATACCAGTTGATGGCATCCTGCCTGCCGGAGTGTCCGGGCCGGTCGCGCAGGTGACGTGCCACGCACAGTTGTCCCCAGGTCATTCCGGCTTCCCCGGCCGGCATGCAGATCAGCGCGATGCGCTGGGCGTAAACCGCTGAAAACGCGATGACGCCGGTAAGCAGGAGGATCATGATGTAGGTCGGTGGTGCGCGCCGTTGTACTGCCTGCAGAAATGGGGGCAGACGGATGGCCTGCAGCACCCACAGGCCGCTTAGCAACAGGAACAGGCCGGCCGCGTAGGCGTGTAGCAGGGCCGGGTTTTTTACGAAGCCGGTGAGCAGGCCGGGCAGGCCCATCTGCTCGGAACCACCGTGTCCGCCGATGACATAAATGGGCGCAAGACCGAGGAGGAAGGCCGCCACCACCAGCGCCAGCAACAGCAGGCTGCGCAGCAGCGCCCGCCGAATGCGGCGCAGTAAAAATTCCAGCAGCCAGGCCAGCAGGTAGAACACCACGGCCCAGACCAGGCCCATACCACCCAGGACCGCGCCCATCATCAGGCTCTGCCGGTCGCCCAGGAACAGGCTGATGGTGCCGGCACCCAGCAGGCCGGCAGCCGGTACTGTGCCGGCGACCACGTACAGCCAGAACGGTGCGGGCAGGGTATGCAGCAGCGTCAGCCAAAGCAGCCAGCGGGTCGCCGGAGAACGCTGGGGAGTCGGTGATGCCTGGTCGGTTTGCACCTGTTGATTCCGGCTTACGCGGGCCAATGCTGGCGGTTCTGCCAGCATAAACAATGCAGGCTGCCGAAACGAGCCGACTCGTGTGATTCCGGATCAGCGCCCGCACAAAGTCGCCGCACTGTCGACCCGGAGCGCGGGTACGCTTGTCCGTTTGCTTGCCTCGCAATGCAAATCAATGGTTTATTCTTCTGCCACGCAATACATGAACAAGGGTATGCCATGACCGCGCCGATGCCGGAACACCTGGGCACTTTCTATCTTGGCCGCGAATTGCGGCCCGACACGGGCAAGCCGGATGGTGCGCCATTGTTGTATGACTCACGGGACCTGACCACGCATGCGGCCATCATTGGCATGACCGGCAGTGGTAAAACCGGCCTCGGTGTCTCGTTGATCGAAGAGGCGGCGATTGACGGCATCCCGGTGCTGGCTATCGATCCCAAGGGCGATCTGACCAACCTGGCGCTGGGGTTCCCGCAACTGCGCCCGGCGGACTTCGCGCCCTGGATCGACCCGGCCTCGGCCGCCCGGAATGGTCACAGCCCCGAAGAAGCGGCGCAGGCCACGGCTGCCACCTGGAAAGCGGGGCTGAAAGACTGGGGACAGGATGGCGCTCGTATCGGCCGTATGCAGGCGGCCGCTGAAGTCTGTGTTTATACCCCGGGCGCAACGTTTGGCCGGCCGCTGGCCATTCTGCAGGAACTGAGCGCGCCGTCCGAGATTGAACGGCAGGACATGGACGGCTACGCGCAGCGTATTGATGCCACCACCACGGGTCTGCTGGCGCTGATCGGAATTGACGCCGATCCCATCACCGGCCGCGAACATATCCTGTTGTCCAACCTGTTGCGCCATTACTGGGATGCCGGGCGCGGCCTGAGCCTGCCGGACCTTATCGGCGCGATTCAGAATCCGCCCATTGAACAGATCGGCGTGATGCCACTGGAATCGATCTATCCGGCGAAAGATCGTTTCGGACTGGCCATGCGCGTCAACGGTCTGCTCAGTGCGCCGGCATTTGCGGCGTGGATGGAGGGCGAGCCACTGGATATCCAGCGCCTGTTGTATGCGCCGGACGGGCGGCCGCGGGTTTGCGTGCTTTCCATCGCGCATCTTTCCGACGCGCAGCGGATGTTCTTTGTCACCATGTTGCTGAACGCACTGCTCGGCTGGATGCGTCGCCAGCCCGGCACTTCCAGCCTGCGTGCCCTGTTGTACATGGACGAAGTGTTCGGCTATCTGCCGCCGGTGGGTAACCCGCCGAGCAAGGTATTGCTGCTGACGCTGTTGAAACAGGCGCGCGCGTTCGGAGTGGGACTGTGCCTGTCCACGCAGAATCCGGTGGACCTTGATTACAAGGCCCTGTCGAACATGGGTACCTGGTTCATCGGTCGTCTGCAGACGGAACGCGACAAGGCCCGCCTGCTGGATGGATTGCAGTCGGCTGCGGGTGGTATGAACCGCAGCGAGACCGATGACCTGATCAGCGGCCTGGGCAAGCGGAAGTTCCTGCTGCACAGCGTGCACCGGGGCAGGCCGATGGTCTTTGGTACGCGCTGGGTGCTTTCTTACCTTGCCGGCCCGCTGTCGCGCGAGCAGGTGGCGACCCTGTGCAGTCAACAAAAACTATCCGCGCCGGCCGGTCAGGCACCGGCTCCGTCCCTGAATCAGCGGCAGTCAGCCAGTGCCACGCGCAAGGCCGGCGCGCAGCGGCCGGTGTTGCCTGCCGGAACGGCAGAATGTTTCGTCACCCCGCAACCACAGTTTCTCGGCAAGCCGACGGTTTACCGGCCCTGCCTGCTGGGCGCGGCGGAAATGCATTTCGTGCGCGCTTCGGCCGGGGTCGCCTTTCAGCGCGAGTGCATCCACCTGCGCGAGGCCGATGAAAGCGACTGGGATGGTGCCAGCCCGTTTGCCGGTTCACCGGATTCGGTGGTCAGCGAGCCAATGGCCGGGGTGCGCTTCGCCGCACTGCCGGGCGGACTGGCCAGCGTGGCGGCATCGTCTGCGCAGCAACGTGCCTATGCCAGTTGGCTGCGCCGCGAGCAGCCTTTGACCCTGTATCAGCACAAGAAGCTCAAGCTGACTTCGCAGGCCGGGGAGGAAATGACCGATTTCCTGGCCCGGGTCCGGGATGGTGCGCATGAGGGGCGGGACCTCGCCGTGGATAAACTGCGCGAGCGATATGCGAAACGCATGGCAACCGTTGAGCGGCGCATCCTCAGCGCCCGTCAGCGCGTGGAGAGCGAAAGCGACCAGGCCAGCCAGAAGCAGGTCGACGTGGCCTTGTCGGTGGGTGCATCCCTGCTCAGCGCCTTTCTCGGTGGTCGTCGCCGCGGTGTGACCGGCATGGCCACCACTGCGCGTCGGGCCTCGCGTATTTCCAAGGAGCGGGCGGACGTCAAGCGTGCCCAGGAGAAGCTGGCGGCGGCAGAGGCCGATCTGCAGGAACTGGAAGCACGTCTCGAGGAAGACATCGAGGCGCTGGAGGGCAAGTACGAGGTGCACGCAGATGACCTGGTGCCGCTGGTAATCCGGGCCAAAAGCACGGATATACAGGTCAAGCGCCTGGCGATCGGCTGGCTGCCATGGGTCGAGACGCCGGAGGGCGGGCTGATGCCGGGTTGGCGGGTCTGAAGCTGGTTTTGCACTGCCGAAATTGCGTGCCGGGAGCAGAATTGTTTAACTGGTGAGCCGGATCTTGCGCCGGCCACCACAGACAACACGGAGACAACACCATGGACCTGATGCAAATGGCGAGCAGCATGCTGCAGCAGAAACTCGGCAGCCAGGCCAGTACCGGCGATATCAGCAGTGCCCTCCAGGGCCTGCTGGGTGGCGAGGGCGGCAATATCGATATCGGCGCCATCGTCAGCAAACTGATGAGCCAGGGGCAGTTGGGCGACATTGTTCAGTCCTGGCTGGGCGATGGCGGTAACAAGGCCATTTCGGCTGCACAGATCTTCGATCTGTTTGGTCAGGGCAAGGTCGCTGATTTCGCTTCCAAGGTCGGCGTGGGCCAGGATCAGGCTGCCGACGCGCTGTCTTCGGTGCTGCCGGAGATGATCGACAAATCCAGCAGTGGCGGATCGTTACTGGACCCCGCGGGTGGCGTGGGCGGCCTGCTGGATATGGCCAAGAAGTTTTTCTGATCTGCCTTTGTGTTGCCTTTCGCCGTGGCGAAAATATCAGTGCAGATGCACGGTAAAACCTTAAAGCGTGGTAAGCACTCATGGCTGCGCGGCTGCCTGCTCGTCCTGCTGGCCGGGGAGGCTGCACATGCTGCGGAACCTGTACCGACCTGCAGCCCGGATGGCGGCATGTTGCAACTCGCTGGCAGCGTCAGTAAGAGTGACGAGAAGCAATACCTGCTATTGCCCTTCGCCGTACATGCCGGAACCAATCGTATCGAAGTGAATTACGGCTGGCAGGATCGCAATCCGTTGCCGGGTAATCCCGTGACCCAAACCGTTTTTGACCTGGGATTGTGGGACGAAGACGGGGTTCGCGGGCCAGCGGCGTTTCGTGGCTGGTCCGGTTCACGCCTGGGCAAGTTGCAGAGTGCGCAGGAACCGGTTTTCGTCGAACGCGCCCGGGCCAGTCGCGGCTATACACCGGGACCGATACGCCCCGGCACCTGGCACGTGGAACTGGGCGTGGCCGCGCTCAATGATGCGGGTGCCGACTGGCGCGTGGAGATCCGCTGCCGTGCCGCCGACTCCGGTGGCGCCGCACCCAGGCCTGACCCGGTGGATCCGTCACACGTGGCACGGGCCGCGTCCGGCTGGTATCACGCAGACTTCCATATGCATGGCTACCATTCGCATGAAAAAGGCCCGGATGCGGCGGATTTCGTCGCCCAGGCCAGGGCCGCCGGTCTGGATATCCTGATGGTCACGGATTATGTGGTCGGGACGCACTGGCAGGAACTCGGTGCCATGCAGCGTGCCTATCCGGACCTGCTGGTCTGGCCGGGGCGCGAGATCATCACCTACTTCGGACATGCCAACAGTTTTGGCGAAACTCCTTCCACCCTTGAGTACCGGCACGGCTATCAGGACATCACCCTGGGTCAGATCCAGGCTGATGTGCTGGCCGACGGCGCCTTGTTCGGTGTGAATCATCCGACGATCTTTCCCGGCCCGGTGTTTTCCAATTTCTGCCGGGGTTGCGAATTCACCCTGGGTGAGCAGATCGACTGGTCGGGGGTGCATACCATCGAAGTGGTCACGGGTCCGACGCTGGCCAAATCGAGCGACCTCGGGGCGCCGGACAGCGGGCAGTCCGCGGAAAACCCGTTCATCCGTACGGCCATCGATTTCTGGGAAGACAAACTGCTGGCCGGTTACCGCATCACGGCAGTCAGTGGTTCGGACTTCAAGGGCGTCAACGAGGCCGAGCGCGAGCGGGTAGGCTATGGCTCGTCGGCGACAGCGATCGGTGCCGAAAACCTCAGCCGCGCGGCAGTACGCGATGCGATCCTTGCCGGGCGCGCTTATGTACGCAGCCGCGGGGTGCACGATTCGCCCGCGCTTGATCTGCGGGTCACGGACAGTAACGGTGTGACCGGTACATTCGGCGCGAGTTTTGTCGCCGACACCGCCATGCTGGAGCTGACCATCACCGGAGGCGCCGGCCAGTCGCTGCGCCTGAGCCAGAATGGGCAGGACGTGCTGCTGCTGCCGGTAGCCGGCGATCCTTTTATCGTGCAGCTGCCGATTGCCCGCAATCCGGCGACGGAGGGGCCGCTGGGAACGTTCTGGCGCGTTGACACGCTCGACGAGCGATCTGTGACCGCCATCGGCAACCCGGTTTTCCTGCGCGCAGTGGATTGACAACCGCCGGGTCCATCGGCAGGTTGCTGCTTCCTCCAGGCGGATGTGTCCGCTCCCGGCTTTATATCAAAAAGAATTCTTTGCCCCATGAACAATTCTGCTGCACCGAACTTACAGGCTGACAAGCAAAGCTGGTCCCGTCGCTGGGGCCTGATCGGCCTGGCCGTGGATGTTTTCATGATCATGCTGGCAGTGGGTAGTCTGAGCCTGTTGATTTTCGATTCCATGTGGGTGGTGCCCGAACTGCGGGAACTCATGGGCTGGGTCATCCCGGTCGGGTGGCTGGATGCCTACGGCGCCGTGCATGAAAAATTTTTTCGCATCGACATGGTTATCGTTTCGATATTTCTTACCGAGTTCATGGTGCGCTGGGGTTTCTCTGTACGTCATGGGACGCTGGGACGCTGGTATGCCTACCCGATCCTGCACTGGTACGACCTGCTCGGCTGCATTCCCACCGCTGGTCTGCGCTGGCTGCGCGTGCTGCGCATCTTTGCGATGCTGGTGCGCCTGCAGAACCTCGGGCTGATCGACTACACGCAGTGGTTTCCCTACCGCTGGGCCAAGGGCGTTTACGACATTGTCATGGAGGAAATATCCGATCGCGTCGTTTTGCGCGTGCTTGCCGGCGCGCAGGAGGAGATCGCCAGCAACGGTGCACTGGAACAGCAGATGCTCCAACGGGTGGTGATTCCCCGGCAGCAGGAAATCACCGACGCACTGCGCAATCGCATGGTGCATATCACGCAGCATACCTATGAGCGGGCGCGCGAGGACATGCACCAGTATGTGAAAACGGTGGTGTCCCGTGCAGTCATGGAAAATCGCGAGATTCGCACCATCGACCGGATTCCGGTAGTCGGTGGGGTGGCCAGTCACCTGCTGGATCACGCCATCACGGATATCGTGTGTCGCGTGATTGACGAGTTCGCGGAAAAGATTTCCGGCGAAGAGTTCGACGCGCTGTTTACCGACGTCGTCTCCAGCCTGGTCGAAGGCCTGCTGGAGACCTCGGTTTCCGATAATGACCAGCTTTCCCGTGCGGTGATCGATATGCTGGAGGTCATCAAGGAACAGGTCGCGCAGCGTCGCTGGCTGGAAGCAAAACCCTCCACGTGACGGTGTTGCCGTGTAACGCGGAAAAATTCTGCGCTGCGCACATGCAGTTAGTGAACAGCCCCCTTGGCCCGCCCCTGTTGCGAGCATTCAGCCTCGGTCAGTGCACTCGCCGGATATCAGGGAGTGCGACCGGATCTTCCTGCACTTCGTTCAGGCCACTGGCCACCCGGACACCGGCAAAGGCAAGAGTGGCCAGCATCACGAGGGCAGCGACAGGTCCCAGCAGCGCCGCAACCATGCCTATGCTGCCGGCCAGCAGCAGGCACACTCCAACCAGCGTGTTGGACAGAGCGGTGTATGCAGCGCGGGTGTCCGGGGTTGCCATGTCCACGATATGAACTGAGCGGCCCAGTCGGATGCCCTGGTAACTGATCAGTAACAGGAAGAGAAGTGCGGGTAACAATCCCTGTTGCAGCAGGCCGGGTGCCAGCCAGGCGACGACTGCGGCCAGCAGCAGGGTCGAGCCGCCCGTCATTGCTGCGTACATAAGCACGCGCCGGCTGGAACGGTCCGCCAGTCGGCCCCAGGCGTAGGAACTCAGCAGCGCGGCGAGGGCTCCCGCAAGAACCAGTGGGCCGAGCCGGCCGGTGCCCTGTGAGATGAAGCTGGCTTGCAGTGCCAGCAGGTAGGGCGGGGCCAGGGCCACGGCCAACAGCAGGCAGCGGGTAATGATGAAGCGAACCAGTTGTGCGTCCTCGCGTAGCAGCAGGATCTGCTCACGCGCCACCGACAGGGCATTTGCACCCCCTTCCGTGGCCCCCTGCTCCTCTGGCAGCGATACAAACACGGCGGCGGCAAAACACCAGCTGAGCGCGGCGAGGAATAATACTGCAGCGAGATTCTGTGGGGTTGCTGCTATCACGTCGAAGGACAGGGCTAATCCGAACAGCAGGACAACTGCCGCAGCGAGCGTGGTGGCGGCGCCCGTGGTGCGGCCACGCAGCGAGCGCGATACGGTTTTGCCAAGTACATCCTTGTAACTGACCGAGCAGATACTGCGCGCCAGCGAAAACAGGATCAGCAGGGCCACGATGAGCCAACCGGCAGTGGCTCCTTCCAGCGACAGGGCGGTCAGGCCCATGCCGGCAACGGCCAGCCCCTGGACCATGGCGCCGGTTGCCCAGAAATACTTTCGCAGCGGCTGGTTACGCACGGCGCGGGCGATGAACAACTGCGGCAGCAGGGCGCCGGCTTCGCGCACCGGTACCAACAGGCCAATCAGGTAGACGGGGGCGCCAATGGCAGTGAATAGCCAGGCGAGAACAATTTTCGGATCAGCCAGTCCGTCACCGGCCTTCGTTGCGCCCAGGCTGAGCACGTGTCGGAGCACGTTGCCCGCCTGGTGGCGGCAGGCGGATTCAGGAATATCTTTACAGACCCGGCCTTCGTCGTCACCGGTCAGCAGTTCGAATGCCTGGCTGCGGGTGGATTGCAAAACAGCCGGCCCCCGTCACATGGTGAATGGTTGAGGCCGCGCTGGCAGCGCAGGCTGACAGTTTCGGGTTCGGATCAGGGCAGCATCATGCCGCGCAGCGTGAAGTAGAAAATGGCTGCCAGCACGCCTGACACCGGTACGGTAATCAGCCATGCGGCGATGATTTTTTTCACCGCCGCACGCTTGACCAGTTCCTGGCGGTAGACCTTGCGCAGGTTTTTGCGTTCGGCTTTGCTGATGAAATCGGGCCCGACCTTCTTTTTCAACAGTTTCAGCATGATTCTTTTTTCTTCGAAGGACGCGTCATTGAATTCGGTCAGGAATGTCTCAACGACAGCCTGATCTTCTCCGCGGTGATGGAGGCGAATTTCTTCGATGGCGCGCGCATAAACCACCTTGATCCGTTCGCGCAGTATGCCGATGCCCATGACGCCACCCACCGTGATATGGGTGGAACTCACCGGCAGGCCCAGTTGCGAGGCAATAATCACGGTGATGGCAGCCGCCAGTGCGATACAGAATGCGCGGGTCTTGTCGAGTTCGGTGATCTCCGAGCCGACCGTGCGTATCAGTTTCGGACCGTACAGCCAGAGGCCCAGCGAGATGCCAATCGCGCCAACCGCCATGACCCAGATCGGCACGCCGGCCTTGCCGGAAATCTGGCCGCTGATCACCGCGTCGTTGATGGCGGCCAGTGGGCCGACAGCGTTGGCGACGTCATTGGCGCCGTGGGCAAAGCTAAGCAGGGCCGCGGCGCAGATCAACGGCAGGGTGAAGAGGCTGTTTACGCCCTCGCGGGCATCCCGCGCCGCAATCTCGACACGGCCGATTGCCCGCCGAATGAATACGAAGGCGATCGACGCCAGGATCAGGCCAATGATGATGGCCTGGTAAAAACTGGCCTTCCAGATGTGCTTGACGCCCTTGAGGATGAGGTACGTGGAGAAGGCCCAGACCATGATGGAGATCAGCACCGGTACAACCCGTCGCGCAGCGGTAACCTGATCTGACTGGTAATTGATGGATCGCTTGATGAGGTAGAGAAAGCCCGCTGCAATGGCGCCGCCGAGAACCGGGGAAATGACCCAACTGGCAGCGATGGCGCCTACCTGGGCCCAGTTGGCAATGCCCCAGCCACCGGCGGCGATGCCCGCGCCCAGCACGCCGCCGACAATCGAATGGGTCGTGGAAACCGGCGCGCCCACTGCGGTGGCAATGTTCAGCCAGATCGCGCCGGCCAGCAGGGCGGCAGTCATCAGCCAGATAAACTGATCGCTGTTGCCGATTGCACTGGGGTCTATGATGTTTTTCTTGATGGTTCCGACCACGTCGCCACCAGCGATGAGCGCACCGGACGCCTCGAACACTGCAGCAATGCCAATTGCACCGGCCAGTGTGAGTGCCTTGGCGCCTACCGCCGGGCCGACATTGTTCGCGACGTCATTGGCGCCGATGTTCAGTGCCATGTAGCCACCGATCATCGCGGCGATCACCAGCATCAGGCCGCCGGGCATGTCTGCCGCATGCAGGTTGGTGAACAGCAGGATGCCGACTATGAAAAGCAGCGCCATGCCCAGGCGGAACACATCGCGCCGGCCAATGCGGGTGGCTTTCTCTACATCATCGAGATTCTGCAGTTCCAAAAGATACGTCCTCGCATTCAATTTCTGGGTGGGCGGATAGCCCGGATTTACTCAGTGCTCACGCCGAATCCGGCGCGTGCGGCAATTATGGCTCAACCTGAGAATCCTGCAGGTTTCCGCAGGTCATTCTGATGGCGAATCTGGTCGGAGAATCAGCCTGACGAGATTTGGACGCCGCATCAGGCAGCCTCTGTCCATGACCAGCGAGTCGGCATCTTTTCGCATAGTTTACGTGCCCTTACAAGAAATACTCGGCGCCGAGTACGATCATCGCCAGTGCCATGGCCCAGAGCAGGCAGGCACAGACATCCAACAGCAGGTAGCGTGCTGGTGTAAAGCCACTGATGCCCAGCATGGCGGGGATGATGCTGCGAATCGCGGGGATAAAACGCCCGATGAAGACCGCGTATGGTCCAAAACGCACGATCATGGCTTCGGCTCGTTGCAGTTTTTCCCGATGCTTCTCTGCCAGTCACGTGTGATGAAAGCGGGGCCCTAGCCGGCATCCGACCCAAAACCCGAACTGGTCGCCCAGCGTGGCACCGAGCCATGCCAGCACCACGATCACTTCCAGTCGAACCATATCCGTGGAGTAGATGACAGTACAAACAGCCACCAGCAGGATGCCCGAAACGAACAGTCCGATGCCGATGCAGGCTTCTGCAAAGGCCAGCATTGGCACCAGGAGCAGCGCGCCCGTCCGGTGGGTGGTAATCGAGTCGAGAATCAGGTCATCGATGATGCATCTCTCCCGGGTGCAAGCCTGCCCTCAGTGCTGTGGCGCCGCAATGACGCGGTCACGCCCCTGCTCCTTCGCCTGGTAGAGGGCCGCATCGGCGGCGCGTAACGAATCATCAAAGCTGGCGTCCACCCGGTGCAGGGTCATGCCTATGCTGCAGGTCACTGAAATCTGCGCACCGCGGCCATTTTCCACCTGCAGTGCGCCAATCGCCTGGCGCAGGCGATTGGCGATCCGGATGCCCTCTGCGAGCGGTGTTTCGACCAGCACGATGACAAATTCCTCGCCTCCAAACCGGGCTGCAATGTCGGTGTCGCGGAGGGTTTCCAGGATGGTAATGCCGAAATGGCGCAACAGTTCATCACCGATGCCGTGCCCGAAATTGTCATTGACCGCCTTGAAATGGTCGGCATCCAGGATCATTACCAGCAATTCCTGGCCGTGACGCCTGGCCCGGGCGACCTCGATGTCCCAGCGCTCTTCAAAGCCACGCCGGTTGAGCATTCCCGTCAGCGCGTCATGGTTGGCCTGCAGCAGCCGTTCCCTGAGCATCTCCTGGACTTTCGCCTCGGCCAGTTTCGCCGCCATGATGTCCTGGATGGAGCCGGATATCCGGACTTTTATCCCATTCCGCGACCGGGAACTGGCGCCACGCAGCAGGAACCAGCGATGTTCGCCCTGGCGGGTGATAATGCGGAATTCGTCCTGGAATGGGGCACCGCTGCCGTCCTGATTCTTGAGGCTGCGCGTCAGGTAGGTACGGTCCTCGGGGTGGATCATTTCCAGGAAGTGGTCGATGGTTGCGCTTATCTCGCCCGGCGCATACCCGATCAATTCGTAAAATCGTTTGGAAAACCACATGGCCGGCTGCCGGGTGTCCGGCCAGTCCCATAAGCCATCGGTGGTTCCCTCTGCCGCCAGCGCAAAGCGCGCCTCACTGTCTTGTAATTGTTGCGTTTTTGCCGCCAGTGCAATACCGCGCGACCGGATCAGGTAGACCAGGCTGCCGAGCAGCATGGACAGCAGCAATGCCGTGGCGAGGAATGATTTGCGCTGCAGGCGGTGCCTGGACCAGCCGCCGTCTGGTGCGGCCCCCAGTTGCCATTCTCCGTACGGCAG
>JBFJWR010000026.1:0-15651 GCA_041623535.1 Pseudomonadales bacterium | reverse complement strand
CGGCTTTCATCCCGGACACCCGTACCACACCGGCTCACGCGACCACGTGAATGCGGCACAACTTCTGGATTGCGCCTACCAGGCCAGCCACCTGGTACTGGCGCAGCAGTCCGACTGGCAGACCCTCACGCCGCCGCTCTATTGCACGGGCGGCAAGGCGCGATTCAAAAACTACGTGGAGCTACAGCGCGACTTTGAACTGCTGGTGACAGGAGTCACCGTCAACGGATCACGGCGCACCCTGCGTTTTGATCTGCAGCAGGGCGGCACAATCTGCGCCCGGCTGTCATTGGACTTCTGCCTCGCGGCCGGGGATCACGCGGCGTAACTGGTCGGGCGGATACACAATGCGGGCGTCGTAACGCGCACCCTGCGCGTCCTTGATATTGGAAATACCCTGGTATTCCAGCAGACGCATTGAGTCCGCGTCATACCAAAGCAGAATGGGGTCCACCAGCATGCGCACCAGGAACGAGTCGTGCTCGACTCTCACGTGATAGGCATCACGGCCATACAGGCGCACCCGCTCAAGACCGTGCGCCTTGAAAGAAAAACTGTCCAGTTCACCGGCAACCAGGAACTGCAATCGCACTGTTTCGCCGCGCAGTAAGCGCGGCAGGTTGGCGCGCAGAAACTCGTCAAAACCGGAATCGATCACTGCATTCGCAGCCGGCTTGACAGTCGTTGTCTGTATCCTGCCCGGGGCGCGCTTACCACGACGGAGAACAACGCGCGCACCTTCGCGCCGGGCACCTTCCAGGTAATCGTTGCGCAGGTCTTCAAGCTGGAAGTCCGGCGTGGCAACACCCACCGTGTAATCCAGCCATTTGTAGGCAAACTCCCGGTCCTGGTTGTCAAAATAACGCATCTCGCCCCACACCGGGCGATCGTCGCGAATGCACTGTCGGTGTACTTCACGATAAATTGGCTGCGCGGTATCCCGCGCATAGGCCTGCGCGCCGAACTCCAGCACTGCGTCGCACTGTGAGACGGACAATTCAGGCCGCGCCTGCTCCCCGGCAGCAGGAAGCGCGGAAAAGCCTGCCAGCAGCAGGATCGTAATGCGCGCCGATCTCATCGCGGTCCACCGACACGGCCGCTCGCTGCTTCGAGTTCGAATTCCCGGTTTCATGTATTTTCTGCCTGTTTCATTGTCATTGGGCGCCCGCAGGGTGGGAAGTGATTCATGCTTGTGCATATACTGCGCGAAAGCCACGTGGATTGCCTGACCATTGCATCATGTACGCGCCCTGATCGCCCTTGTCCTGCTGGCGTCCAACCTTACCTTCTGGCTGATTCCCGTCACGCTGCTGGCGCTCGCCAGCATGCTGCTGCCCGTGCGCGTCATTCGCAACGGTTTGCGCCAGCTGATGGAATGGGTGGCAATCGGCGCCATCTCATTGGACAGCGTGATCTGGCGGTTGGTTTCAGGTGTGCGCATAGTGATGACCGGCGGGCCGCTACCCCGCCTGCGTGACAATTGCATCGTGATGGCCAACCACCAGTCCTGGGCAGACATCCTTATACTGCAAAAAGTTCTGCTTTTGCGCACACCGCCACTGAAGTGGCTGGTGAAACGCGAACTGTTGTTCGTGCCCATCATCGGACTGATCTGCTGGGCCTACGGCTATCCCCTGCTGCACCGCATTCCGGAAGAACAACTGCGTGACAATCCGGAACTGCGGGCGCTCGACCAGGCGCAGGTGCGGGCAGCCTGTGCCGGTCTGCTTGAACACCCCGGCACGCTGATGAATTTCCCCGAGGGCACCCGGTACACCAGCGCCAAGGCGACCCGGCGCAACTCACCCTACGAGTTCCTGCTGCCGCCACGCTCCGGCGGCATGTACACGCTGGTGAACGCCCTCGATACGCAACTGGCCGGTGTCATCGACATCACGATTCAGTACCCGCGCACACCACCCACGCTCTGGGATTTCCTGGGTGGCCTGTATCCGGAAGTGCGGGTGCGTTGTGAATACATCCCGCGTTCCGAACTGCCGACCGGTACGGAAGCGGACCGGCGAGCCGCCATACGCGAGTGGCTGAGAGAACGCTGGCTACGCAAGGACGCGCATCTGGCCGGTTTTCTTGACGGCGATCAGCCCATCAGTTCATAGGGACCACCGCGCTCCAGGGCCACCTGGTAGGCGGGGCGGGCATGCACACGCTGCACGAACGCATGCAGTTTCGGGTACTCCGCGGGACGCACCGAACGCACGAATGCAGCCTCGACCGGAAAGCTCAGCATGATGTCCGCGCCGGTCAGTTCGGACCCGGCAAACCATTCACTGTCGCGCAGCGTGGCTTCCATCAGGTCCAGGTTGGCGCGTATCCCGGGATTGATATAGGCCTTGCCGACCTGCTCAGCAACCGCCTTGGTCAGCGGCCGGACAAAGAACGGCACCGGCTTGCGCGTCGTGGCATCAAACACCAGCTTCATCACCATCAACGCCATGACAGTGCCTTCTGCCGAGTGCAGCCAGTAACGGTATTGCAGGAACTCCGGCGTGCCGGCCGCGGGCCGCATACGCCCCGCGCCGTAGGTATCCAGCAGGTACTCCACGATTGCGCCGGTCTCGGCCACTGTAATGTCGCCATCGGTGATCACCGGTGACTTCCCCAGCGGATGGACTTCACGCAATTCCGGCGGTGCCAGCCGTGTTTTGGGATGGCGCTTGTACAGCTGGATTTCATAGTCCACCTGCAACTCTTCGAGTAGCCAGAGAATTCGTTGCGAGCGCGAATGCTCCAGGTGATGAACGATCAGCATCTTTGGTTTCTCCTTGATAACAGCCAGTCGGAGGACGCCTGCAAACAGTCAGACAAAAGGCCACACAGTATGGCTGAATTGCGGCACGGGCGGGATGGAGAAGCTGCTTGCAAAGCATTCATCGCCCTGTAATCTAGCGCGCATGATGGTGCGCTTCTCAAAAATGCATGGCCTCGGCAATGACTTCGCAGTGTTCGACCTGGTCACCCAGGATGCGAAGCTGACGGCTGACCGTGTTCGACAACTCGCTGACCGGCATACAGGTATCGGCTTTGACCAGCTGCTGGCCATCGAGCCACCGACCACCCCGGACTGTGATTTCACCTATCGGATTTACAATGCAGACGGCAGCGAAGTGGGCCAGTGCGGCAATGGTGCCCGCTGCCTGGCCAGTTTCCTGCGTACCAGCGGGCTCACCAGCAAGGCGGTGATCCGGGTGGCAACCCAGGACCGGCAACTGGACCTGGAGATCCTGGCCGATGAACGGGTGCGGGTGAATATGGGCGCACCACAGTTTCAGCCGGACCTGATCCCCTTTGTCGCCCGGCATCCGGCTGCATCCCACCACCTGCAGACCAGTGCCGGGATGATCCCCATCACTGCCGTGTCCATGGGTAATCCGCATGCCGTGCTGCTGACCCCGGACGTGGCATCGGCACCTGTGCAGGTGCTGGGACCGGAAATCGAGCACCATGCCCGGTTCCCTGAACAGGCCAATGTCGGCTTTATGCAGATCATTGATCGTACGCATGTCCGGCTGCGTGTACACGAGCGTGGCGTCGGGGAAACCCGGGCCTGCGGAACCGGCGCCTGCGCGGCGGCCGTGGCCGGAAAACTGCTGGGCCTGCTCGACGAGGAGGTGGAGGTTTCCCTGCCAGGTGGTAGTCTTACAGTGAACTGGTCAGGAGCTGGCCAGCCGGTCTGGATGACCGGCACCGCAACCCATGTATATGAAGGAAAGGTGGACGTTTGAAAGATACGGATATCGCCCTGCAGTCTGAGAACGAACCGGCCATGGATGAAAGGCAGGTTCAGGAGTATCTCAGCAAGCACACGGACTTTTTCCAGCGCAACCAGGATCTGCTCTACGAGCTGAAGTTGCCACATCGTACCGGCAAGGCGATCTCGCTGGTCGAGCGCCAGGTCAGCCTGCTGCGCGACCGGACCCGCGAGGGCGAGAAGAAGCTCTCCGAACTGGTGTCCGTGGCACGCGATAACGAAACCCTGTTCGAGAAAACCCGCACCCTGACGCTGGCCCTGCTCGATGCGGGATCGCTGGACGAACTCAGCCAGGTGCTGGAAGACGGATTTCGCGAAGATTTTCACACCGATGCCGGCGGCCTGATCCTGCTCGCTGATGCCGACACCGGAACCAGCGGCAATACGCGCGTCATGCTCCATGAAACACTGGAGAACGACCTGCCGCGCTTCGCCGAACTGCGTGAGGCCACCGGCGGCGCCCTGCGCGAAGCCGAAATCGATGCGCTGTTTCCGCTGCATGAGCGGCGCATTCAATCCGCCATGGTGGCACCGGTTTTCCTGCATGGCGCTGCCGAAGGCAGTCGACCACGGGCACTGCTGGCGCTGGGCAGCGCTGATCGGGGTTATTTCCATGACCGGCTCGGCACCTCGTTTCTCGAGTACATCCGGGAAGTGCTGGGACGCATCCTCGTGGATCACCTGTCCGACGCCGAGTAGACCATGGACGAGCCAGTCCCGCCCCGGACCTGGCTGGAGTCCTTTCTTGGCATGCTGGCGCATGAAAAACGCACTTCGCAACATACTCTGGACGCCTACCGCCGCGATCTGAACGAATTCCTCAATCAGCTCAAATCGGAACACGCGGCCGACCCTGCGCAATGGGTGGCGCCGATTCGCGCCCATGCCGGCGCATTGCACCGCGCCGGCCGCGCCCCGCGCACCATACAGCGCAAGCTGTCGGCCATTCGCAGTTTTTGCACCTACCTGGTCAGTGTCGGTCTCAGCCGCAACAACCCGGCCCGGGACGTGCGGGCGCCACGCGCCGGACAACGACTGCCGGAAACCCTGACCCCCGATCAACTCGGTGCCCTGCTGGATGCCCCGCCGGCGAACCCGCTACAGCAACGCGACCTCGCGATCCTCGAGCTTTTTTACTCTTCAGGGCTGCGACTCGCGGAACTGGTCAGCCTGAACATTGCTGATATCGACCTGAATGACGGCATGGTGCGGGTGACCGGCAAGGGCCGCAAAACGCGCGAAGTGCCCATCGGCAGGCAGGCCTGCACGGCGATTCGCACCTGGTTGGCGGTCCGTAACCGCTACACGGAAGACACGGCGGGGGCGCTTTTCATCAGCCAGCGGGGTGGACGCATCCACCCGCGCAGCGTGCAGCAACGACTGGAAAACTGGCGCCGGCAGCAGGGCGGTGAACAACCGCTGCATCCGCACATGCTGCGCCATTCCTTTGCCAGCCACATGCTGGAGTCCTCGGGTGAACTCCGTGCCGTGCAGGAATTACTGGGCCACGCAGACATTTCGACCACGCAGATTTATACACACCTCGATTTCCAGCACCTGGCCAAGGTCTACGATCATGCCCACCCACGGGCACGACGGAAGCCGGAAAAGCCCGAATCTTGAACGAGTTACGCCTGATCACGTTCGATCTGGACGACACTCTGTGGCCGGTGGAACCGGTCATGCAGGGCGCCGAAAAGGTGCTGGGCGACTGGCTGGCAGAACGGGTGCCCGAATACTCGAAGCGCTTTCCACCCAGGGTACTCCTGCAGTTTGTTCGCGACATCAGCCGCCAGCGGCCGGACCTGGATGGCTTTGTCAGCCGGAAACGGCTGTTCCTGCTGCAGGCCGTGCTGACCGAGTGTGGCCTGTCCGAGGCACAGTGCGAAATAATGGCGCAACAGGCATTTGAAGTCTTCCTGGCCGCCCGCCAGCAGGTCCAGCCTTACCCTGGCGCCGTAGCAGCCCTGTCCCGACTCAGCGAGTGCTATGCGCTTTGCGCTGTCAGTAATGGCAACGCGGATATCCGCCAGACCCCGTTCTCCCCTTACTTTGCCGACGCCATCAGCGCGGAATCATGTGGCTTTCCGAAACCGGATCCGCGCATATTCCAGCTCGCGCTGGATCGTTTTGGCGTGAGTGCTGCAGAATGTGTCCACATCGGGGATCACCCCGATACGGATGTGCAGGCTGCCATGCAGGCCGGCTTACACGCGATCTGGATCAATCGCGAGCAGGCACAGTGGCCAGCCAGGTTTGCCGAACCGACGGCCGTAATCAGGGATTTTGACGAACTGGACCAGGCGTTGGTGCAAATAAAGAACAGAATTCACTGAAATATCACTGCTTCGCCATATTTCGCCATATTTGATCGGTTCATTTCCACAATCCGGGACCAGAATACTTTCTGAACAGGCCGGGTCGGGTCTGACGTACTCAGGTAAGCAGGAAAATGTTCAGAACCAGCACATTCGCATCACTTCAGGCACCGCGCGAAGTCGCCGTCGATGTAGAAGTTTATGCGGAAGAAACGGAATATCAGGATGTCGCCGAATGCGTGCAGGATGCCACGCAGCATCAGGCGCAGATTCAGAAGGTAATCCGCCACAAGATTCCGGGCTGCCTGTACAACGGTGGCAAGGCCTGCCGCGTTTCCTGGAGTGTCCTGGCACAGCTCGGCGGACAGACCATGCACTATACCGTGTACAACTGTGACCGCACCCAGCGCCAGGCAGTTGCGCCGACCCTGACCAGCCATGGCTTCTACCTGCGCTCCGCGCGCCAGATGGCCAGTCACGCGCACTGAGTCAACTCCGCGCCGCAGAACGAGTGCATTGTACTGAGCCCAGGTACTGATCGAGACAAAACAAACCGAGACAAAAAAAGACCCGCATATAGCGGGTCTTTTTTTTGGTCTGTGCACTGGCTGCTGGTACGCGCCGGTTCAGTTGACCCGCGGGTCGAGTTCGCCACTGGCATAGCGTTCGAACATGGCTTCCAGCGACAGGGCGCGAATCTTTGAAGCCTGACCGGCTGTTCCAAACGCTTCGTACCGCTGCCGGCAGATGTCTGCCATCGCATCCGTGGCCGGTTTGAGAAACTTGCGCGGATCAAACTCGGAAGGATTCTGCGCCAGGAACCTGCGCACGGCCCCCGTAGAGCAAAGCCGCAAGTCGGTATCGATATTGACCTTGCGGACCCCGTGGCGAATACCCTCCTGGATCTCTTCGACCGGCACGCCATAGGTTTCCGGAATCTCGCCGCCAAACTCATTGATGATGGCCAGCCATTCCTGCGGCACCGAAGAAGACCCGTGCATGACCAGGTGGGTATCCGGGATACGTGCGTGAATTGCCTTGATCTGGTCTATGGCCAGGATGTCGCCGGTCGGCGGGCGGCTGAACTTGTAGGCGCCATGGCTGGTGCCAATGGCGATGGCAAGGGCATCGACCCCGGTCTTCTGCACAAAATCAGCAGCCTGCTCAGGCTCGGTCAGCATCATGTCATGGGTAAGAACGCCCTCTGCGCCGACGCCGTCCTCTTCGCCGGCCATGCCCGTTTCCAGGGAACCGAGGCAGCCCAACTCACCTTCCACGGAAACACCGCAGGCGTGGGCCATTTCGACCACCCGCCGCGTGACGTCCACGTTGTAGTCATACTCTGCCGGGGTTTTCTGATCCTCGCGCAGGGAGCCATCCATCATCACGGAACTGAAGCCCAGTTGGATGGAGCGCTGGCAAACATCGGGGGACGCGCCATGGTCCTGGTGCATGACCACCGGGATGTGCGGCCATTCCTCGATTGCGGCGAGTATCAGGTGGCGCAGGAAAGGGGCGCCTGCATATTTACGCGCCCCTGCAGAGGCCTGCACGATGACCGGCGAATCTGCTGCATCAGCCGCCTCCATGATGGCGCGCATCTGCTCAAGATTATTGACGTTGTAGGCCGGGACACCGTATTCGTGCTCGGCGGCGTGATCGAGTAACTGGCGCAGACTGATCAATGACATGGATTTCGATCCTCTCTATCAGGTACCGGCAGCACGCTGTTCCAGCGCTGCCACTGCCGGCAGTTTCTTACCTTCCACAAATTCCAGAAACGCACCTCCCCCGGTGGAGATATAGGAGATGCGATCGGCAACACCGAACTGATCGATGGCAGCCAGCGTATCGCCGCCACCCGCCAGGGAAAAACCGGGGCTGGCCGCAATTGCGTCCGCGATCCTGCGCGTTCCATCTGCAAAGGGCGCCAGTTCGAATACGCCGACCGGTCCGTTCCAGAGTATGGTCCCGGAACTCGCCAGTTGCGCGCCCAGGGCCGCACTGGTCACCGGGCCGATATCCAGGATCATCTCGTCACTGGCCACATCGTCAATACCACAGGTGCGCGCGTCCGCGTCGGCAGAAAACTCGCGGGCCACGATCACATCCTGCGGCAGCGGAATATTCACTTTTTCCAGCAGCTCGCGCGCCAGCGGAATCATGTCGGCTTCATGCAAGGACGCGCCAACCGGGTGACCGGCCGCCGCGAGAAAAGTATTGGCGATACCACCACCGACGATCAGCTGATCGCAGATCTCGGCAAGGCGATCCAGCACCTGCAACTTGGTGGAGACTTTCGAGCCACCGACGATTGCCACCATGGGTCGGCGCGGATCGGCCAGCGCCAGTTCCAGGGCATCCAGCTCAGCGCACAACAAGGGTCCGGCACAGGCGATCGGTGCAGCCAGGGCGACGCCATGGGTGGAGCACTGGGCACGGTGCGCAGTACCGAAGGCGTCCATCACAAACACATCGCAAAGACGGGCCATGCGCTGCGCGAGTTCCGGATCGTCGGCCGCCTCGCCCGCAAGCAGGCGGACATTTTCCAGCAACACGACCTGCCCGGGCACCACGTCGATGCCGTCGATCCAGTTCCCAAGCAGGGGCACGTCACGGTTGAGCAGGCTGCCCAGGTGCGTGGCCACCGGCGCCAGGGACACATCCGGCTGACTCTCCAGCGGCTCGCCTTCCTTCGGACGACCCAGGTGCGACATCAGGATGACTGCAGCACCGGCATCCAGGGCGGCCTGTATGGTTGGCAGGGCGGCACGTATCCGTGCATCGCTGGTCACCCGGCCCTCGGCAACCGGCACGTTGAAATCAACCCGCACCAGCACCCGCTTGTTCAGCAGGTCGACATCCACCATGCGCAATACTTTCATGAGTCCGCCCGGTCAGTCCGCAAACCGTCCACCCCAGTAGGCGCCGACATCGAGCATGCGATTGGAAAATCCCCACTCGTTGTCATACCAGGAAATCACCTTGACCAGGTCACCACGCACCAGCGTCTGGGTGGCGTCAAACACGGAAGACGCCGGGTTCTGATTGAAATCGATAGAAACCAGGGGCGCTTCGTTGATGCACAGAACGCCGCGTAAAGCGCCATCCGCAGCACTGCGCATGGCTGCCTCCACGTCCGCCGCAGTCGCGGTTTTCTCAACCTGCACCGTGAGATCGACGACAGAGACATTGGGCGTGGGAACACGCATGGAATAACCGGTCAACCGGCCGTTCATCTCCGGCAACACCAGCCCGAGGGCATCTGCGGCGCCGGTGGTGGTCGGGATCATGGACAGTGCGGCGGCCCGGGCACGACGCGGGTCCTTGTGCGGCCCGTCAATCAGCATCTGGTCATTTGTGTAGGAATGCACGGTCGTCATCAGACCGCTGCGTACTTCGAATGCTGCATGCATGGTCTGGGCGATGGGGGCCAGGCAGTTGGTGGTACACGAGGCGTTACTGACAAACCGGTCGCTGGCGACCAGCGTTTCGTGGTTGATGCCAAACACCACCGTGCGATCCATGTCGCCGGCGCCGGGCGCGCCCAGCAATACCCGGCTGGCGCCGGCATCAATGTGCGCCTGCAGTTCTGCAGCGCCGCGAAAACGGCCCGTGCACTCAAAGACAATATCGACGCCACGATCTGCCCAGGCCAGCTTGGCCGCATCCGGCTGTGCACTCAGGTCGATGGTCTGACCGTTGATGCGCAGGTGCCCGGCATCCAGTTCCACCGGCATGCCCAAGGGTCCGTGGGTGCTGTCGTACTGCATCAGGTGCGCGATCAGTGCCGGATCCGCCAGATCATTGGCGGCGACAATCTCCACGTCCTGGCGCCCGGACTGCAACCAGGCACGCAAAACGCCGCGCCCGATACGGCCCATCCCGTTGATCCCTATACGCACTGCCACCTGATTTGTTCCCCTTGCCTGATCGTTGTTACACGAATTCTAGCTTTCGATCACCGCAAGCGCGGCATCGGTTACGGCATCCAGATGAATGCCAAGTTCCTTCAGCACGGCATTGCCCGGCGCGCTTTCGCCAAACCGGTCGATGCCCACAACGCGTCCCCGGGTGCCTACCCAACGGTACCAGCACTGCGAATGGGCGGCCTCGATGGCAACCCGCGCTGTGACGGCCGGGGGCAGAACCTGCTCGCACCACTCGGCATCCTGGGCGGCAAAACGTTCCATGCAGGGCATGGATACCACGCGGGCCTCTATGCCGCGATTCGCCAGTTCTGCACGGGCCTGCATGGCCAGTTCCACTTCCGAGCCGGTAGCGATCAGGATCACGGCCGGCTGCTCGCTGCTTCCGGCCAGTACATAGCCACCGCGTTCGACCTGGCGCAGTTGCGCTTCGCTACGTGCCTGGTGCGGCAGGCTCTGCCGCGAAAAGGCCATCGCTGTCGGCCCGTCAAAACGTTCCAGCGCACATTTCCAGGCGATGGCCGATTCCGCACCATCACAGGGTCGCCATACATGCAGATTAGGCGTGGCACGCAGGTTCGCCAGTTGTTCGATGGGCTGGTGGGTCGGCCCGTCTTCACCCAGACCCACGGAATCATGCGTGTACACGAAAATCTGCCGTTGTTTCATCAGTGCGCACAGGCGCACCGCGTTACGCGCGTATTCCATGAAGATAAGGAAAGTCGCCGAGTAAGGGACCAGTCCTCCGTGCAGCGCGATGCCGTTGCAAATCGCCGACATGCCGAATTCCCGCACCCCGAAATACAGGTAGTTACCGGCCGGCGTGTCACTGGAATAACCCTCAGCTCCACTCCACAGGGTCAGGTTCGATTCGGCCAGGTCGGCGGAGCCGCCGATCAGTTCCGGCAGCAGCGCGCCAAAGGCGTTCAGCGCTTTCTGCGATGCCTTGCGCGTGGCCATGGCTTCGCCGGATTCCTGCACCATGCGGATATAGGCCTGCGCCTTTTCAGAAAACTGTTCGGGCAGATCGCCCCGCATGCGCCGGGTCAGTTCCTGGGCCAGTTCCGGATGCTCGGCGCGATAACGCTCGAAAAGCTCCTGCCAGCCCCGTTCCGTGTTGGCGCCGCGCTGGCGGGCTGACCAGGCTTCCCGAATGTCCTGCGGAATCTCGAAAGGCGCATGGGACCAGCCGAGCTTTTCCCGTGCCAGGGCGATTTCCTCGTCCCCCAGTGGCGCGCCGTGGGCCCCGGAGGTGCCCTGCTTGTTGGGCGCACCAAAGCCTATGGTCGTCTTGCAGCAGATCAGGGTGGGGCGGTCTTCGTCGGCCCGCGCAGCCTCGATGGCTGCCCGGATCGCGGTGTCGTTATGACCGTCCACATTCGGAATCACCTGCCAGTTATAGGCGCGAAAACGGGCCACCGTGTCGTCGGTGAACCAGCCCTGCACTTCGCCATCAATCGAGATGCCGTTGTCGTCGTAAAAACAGATCAGCTTGCCCAGACCCCAGGTACCGGCCAGGGAGCACGCCTCGTGGGAAATCCCTTCCATCAGGCAGCCGTCACCGAGGAATACCCAGGTGTGGTGATCAATTACATCCATACCCTCGCGATTGAACCGCGCAGCCAGGTGCTTTTCGGCCAGTGCGAACCCGACTCCGTTGGCCAGGCCCTGGCCCAGCGGCCCGGTGGTGGTTTCCACGCCGGGGGTATAACCCAGCTCCGGATGCCCCGGGGTACGTGAGTGCAACTGCCGGAAATTACGCAGATCCTCGATGCCGAGGTCGTAGCCGGCCAGGTGCAGCAGGGCGTACTGCAGCATGGAGCCATGACCATTGGAGAGCAGGAAGCGGTCGCGATTGATCCAGCGCGGGTTGGCCGGATTGTGCTGCAGGTAGTCGCGCCACAGGACTTCAGCGATATCCGCCATGCCCATGGGCATGCCGGGATGACCGGATTTCGCCTGCTGAACGGCGTCCATAGCCAGGGCGCGAACAGCGTTCGCGAGCTCTCTGCGTGTGGGCATAAATAATGACTCCGTGGCCGTGGTACTGCCGAACAAGGCGCATATTCTGTCCCAGCCCCACCCGCCGGGCAAATCGCGCTCGGTTTTCGCAGCCGCAGGCACTACAATATGCGGCCTCAATCCGGCGCTGACGCTCCGAATCCACCCACTCTGACCATGGGAAGTAGAGCACATGGCGGACTATACCGTCTTCACCTCCGAATCCGTTTCCGAAGGCCACCCTGACAAGATGGCCGACCAGATCTCCGATGCGATCCTGGATGCCATCATCAAGGACGATCCACAGGCCCGGGTTGCCGTGGAAACACTGGTCAAGACCGGCATGGCCGTCGTTGCCGGCGAGGTCACCACGTCCACCTACGTGGACCTGGAGGACATCGTCCGCCAGGTCATCCTGGATATCGGCTACGACAGCTCTGATGTCGGTTTTGACGGTGCCAGCTGCGCGGTGCTCAATGCCATCGGCAAGCAGTCCCGGGATATCGGCCAGGGCGTGGACGAAACGGAAGAAAAAGAGCAGGGCGCCGGCGACCAGGGCCTGATGTTCGGCTACGCCACCGACGAAACCGACACCCTGATGCCAGCCCCGATTTACTACGCACACCGCCTGGTGGAACGGCAGGCCTACCTGCGGCGCAACAAGGTGCTGCCCTGGCTGCGCCCGGATGCCAAGAGCCAGGTGACGCTGCGGTACGCCGAGGGCAAGCCCGTCGCCATCGATGCGGTGGTGCTGTCGACCCAGCATGGTCCCGAGATCGCGCAGGCGGATATCCGTGAAGCCGTCATGGAAGAGATCATCCGCCATGTGCTGCCTGCCGAATGGCTGCACGCAGATACGCTGTATCACATCAATCCGACCGGCCAATTCATAATTGGTGGTCCCATGGGCGACTGCGGCCTGACCGGACGCAAAATCATCGTCGACACCTACGGCGGCATGGCGCGCCATGGTGGCGGGGCCTTTTCCGGCAAGGATCCATCCAAAGTCGACCGCAGCGCGGCGTACGCGGCGCGCTACGTGGCCAAGAACATCGTTGCAGCCGGCCTCGCCAGTCGCTGTGAGATCCAGGTTTCCTACGCAATTGGCGTGGCAGACCCGACTTCGGTCAGTATCAACACTTTTGGCAGCGGCACGGTCCCGGATCAGCGCATCAGTGAACTGGTCAAGGAGCATTTCGATCTGCGTCCCAAGGGCCTGATCAAGATGCTGGAACTTCGCCAGCCGATTTACCGTCCAACCGCCACTTACGGCCATTTTGGTCGTACCGAGGATACTTTCACCTGGGAAAAAACAGACCGTGCCGACGCCCTGCGCGCCGCCGCCGGAATCTGAACGAACCTATATAATTCAAGGAGTTAAGCACAATGAACGCACCGGCAACCAAGAATCCGGCCGAAGACTACATCGTCGCCGACATGGGCCTGGCGGAATGGGGACGCAAAGAGATCGCCATCGCCGAAACCGAAATGCCCGGACTGATGGCCGTGCGCAAGGAATTCGGCAGCACACAGCCGCTCAAGGGTGCGCGCATCGCCGGCAGCCTGCACATGACCATACAGACCGCGGTACTGATCGAGTCGCTGGTCGCGCTGGGCGCTGACGTACGCTGGGCGTCCTGCAACATTTTTTCCACCCAGGATCACGCCGCCGCAGCCATCGCTGCCCGTGGCATTCCGGTTTACGCCTTCAAGGGTGAATCGCTGGATGAGTACTGGGAATACACCCACCGCATCATGGAATGGAGCGATGGCGGCACACCGAACATGATCCTCGATGACGGCGGTGACGCCACCCTGCTGGCCGACCTCGGCGCCCGTGCCGAACAGAACCCGGCCCTGCTGGACAACCCGGGCAGCGAAGAGGAAATCGCCCTGTTCGCGGCGATTCGCAAGCGCCTGGACAGCCAACCCGGCTACTACACCCGCATCCGCGACAACATCCAGGGCGTCACGGAAGAAACCACCACCGGCGTGCAACGCCTGTACCAGATGGCGGCCCGCAATGCCCTGCCGTTCCCGGCAATCACCGTCAACGACTCGGTCACCAAGTCCAAGTTCGACAACCTGTACGGCTGCCGTGAATCGCTGATGGACGGTATCAAGTGCGCCACCGACGTAATGGTGGCCGGCAAGATCGCCGTGATCCTCGGCTATGGCGACGTGGGCAAAGGCTGCGCGCAGGCATTCCGCGGCCTGGGTGCCACCGTCTGGGTCACCGAGATCGACCCGATCTGCGCCCTGCAGGCGGCGATGGAAGGGTATCGCGTGGTGACCATGGATGACGCCGCTTCAAAGGCTGACATCTTCGTCACCGCATCCGGCAACTACAAGGTCATCACCCACGATCACATGGTGCAGATGCGGGACCAGGCCATCGTCTGCAACATCGGTCACTTCGATAACGAGATCGATGTTGCTGCCATGAACAAGTACACCTGGGAAAACATCAAGCCGCAGGTGGATCACATCATTTTTCCGGATGGCCGTCGCATCATCCTGCTGGCCGAAGGACGCCTGGTAAACCTGGGCTGTGCCACGGGCCACCCGAGCTTCGTAATGTCCAATTCGTTCACCAACCAGGTGCTGGCACAAATCGAACTGTGGGCAAACGGCGAAAATTACGAAAACAAGGTGTACGTGTTGCCGAAACATCTCGATGAGAAGGTGGCGCGCCTGCACCTGGAGCGCATCGGTGCAAACCTGACCGAGCTCAGCGCTGAGCAGTCAGAATACCTGGGGCTGCCGGTGGAAGGCCCTTACAAGCCCGACCACTACCGTTACTAGGCGAAGTCGAGTTGAGCAACGAGCGATACAGCTTCGAGTTTTTTCCGCCCAAGACGGAAAAGGGCGAAGCCAACCTGCTGGAGGCGCACGCCAGTCTGCTGGAAGTCCGACCCGACTTCTTTTCCATGACGTATGGCGCAGGCGGCTCCACGCGGGATCGGACCAAGCTCTCCGTCTTCAGCCTGATGGAGCAGTCTGCGGTGCCGGTGGCGCCGCATATTTCCTGTGTGGGCGACACACCCGACGCAATTCACAAGTTGCTGGAGGAATACCGGCAACGCGGTGTACACCGACTCGTGGCATTGCGCGGCGATCTGCCTTCCGGCTCGGGCCTGTCGGGCGGAGACATGCGTTACGCCAGCGACCTCGTGGCTTTCGTACGTGAACGGTTCGGGGATGCCTTCGAAATTGAAGTCGCCGCCTACCCGGAGGTGCATCCCGAGGCGCCGGATCTCGAGGCCGACCTGCGCAACTTCCGGACCAAGGTCGAAGCGGGTGCCGACAGTTCGCTGACCCAGTATTTTTACAATGCCGACGCCTATTTTCGCTTTGTCGACCGGTGTGCAGCCATGCAGCTTGAGATTCCGGTGGTGCCCGGCATTATGCCGATCACCAACTACAGCCGGCTGGCGCGCTTCAGTGATGCCTGTGGCGCAGAGATCCCGCGCTGGATACGGCGGCAGTTGCAGGCTTACGCAGACGATCTCGACAGCATCTGCGCTTTTGGTGAAGAGGTGGTAACCGCCCTGTGCGAGCGACTGCTCGCCGGTGGTGCTCCGGGCCTGCACTTCTACACGCTGAACCAGGCAGAACCCAGCCTCGCCATCTG
>JBFJWR010000025.1:0-15956 GCA_041623535.1 Pseudomonadales bacterium | reverse complement strand
TCCCGTCATGTCCTGCTGCCATTTGACCGCAAGGAAAAGGAATACAGCGTGCAACTGGAAGTTGCCGCGGGCTCCGGAGCCGGGGCGGTGCTGCTGATCGCCGGTTACGAGCCGATCCGCGTGAAACTGCTTGCCGGGCAACCGCAGGTGGTGGAATTACTGCGCAAGGGCCGCTCGGGCGGCAAGGTCACACTGGAGTACACGAAATGAAGTCCATAGCGATATTTCGCGGCAAGCATGCGGCGGTTCATTCCTGCCTGCTGGCCGTGCTCTGGGTGGCCGCAATGCCCGTCAGCGTGGCACATGAAGACCGACCTGTGCTGTCAGAAATGACCAGCGAGTGGCAAAAGGTGCTTGCCGCACTCTCCATTCCCGGCAATTACCGGGCAAAGTGGTTGCGTCTCACCGAGCCGGTATTTTCGGGTATGCACTGGAACCATTACGTGGTGGTTTATACCAATCAGGCCGTGGAGCCATATCGGGGAAATCACAAGGAATTCCAGCGCTGGTTCGGCGACAACGACGATTGGTTCGAGGAGGAAGAAGGCGAGGGCGAAGGGCCGAACTTCACAAACTTTCCGGTGGGTACCGTGCTGGTGAAAGAGAATTACTCGGTTGTCGATAACAAGCCGGGACGGTTGCACTCGCTGAGCATCATGCGCAAACAAGCGGCCGGCTTCGATCCTGCCCTGGGCGACTGGGAATACATGGAACTCGAAATGTCCGGCAATCGCCTGGTGAAAGGCAAGGGCAGTGACCCATTGCTGGCCGCGAAATGCGGCCAGTGCCATGCCAACGTGGCAGACCGGGACTACGTGTTCACCAGCGAAATGGATCCGAAGTTACTGGAAGACTAATTACGACAGGCGCTGGATACCGGTTTCCCAACGGCCGGTTCCGCGAGTGGCCGGTAACGCCGGTCCAGGAATTCGATCACACAATCCGTGAATGCATCGTTCACGTCACCGGCAACCATGTGCGCGGCGCCGTGCAGGTCCACGTACTCTGAATCTTTCACCATCGCCTGGAATTCCTGCGCCCCTGCCGGGCTGATGACGTCGCTGTGCTGGCCGCGGATCAGCAAGGCAGGGATTTGCAGGGAGCGTGCCGCGCCTTCGTAATCGGACTGCTGCATGCGTTCTTCCTGGGTTCCGGGTTCCATGACGCGTGGATCCCAGTGCCAGACATAGCGACCATCGCTACGCTGGCGCAGGTTCTTCTGCAGGCCATCCGTGGATCGGGGCCGCTTGCGGTTTGGCAGGTAGGCCGCAACATAGTCAGCTGCCTCCTGAATGCTGGCAAAGCCATCCGGCCGGCCGCGCATGAAAGTGAGAACACGCTCGACGCCGGCGGCTTCCATGCGTGGTGCGATATCCACCAGGATCAGCGCGGACAGTGGTGCATACCGATACTGCAAGCCGAGACCCAGCAGGCCTCCCAGCGAAGCGCCCACCCACGCCAACGGCGCGCCGAAGTGCTCACAGATGCGCTGCAGGTCCGTGGTCATGCGTTTCCCGCCATAGTGGCCGTCGGCATACCACTCACTGTCGCCATGTCCGGGCAGGTCCACAGAAACAGCGTGGTAACCGGCCTGTGCGAGTCCACGCGCGGTATCGCCCCACGCATGCCGGGTCTGACCGCCGCCATGGGCACAAATAACGGCCGGGGCATTTGCATCCCCCCAGGCCTCGGCGACCAGTCGTGATCCGGTGGTGCCCGGGATGCCGATCAATCTGGCTTTCATGAAATTCCCGCTGAGAGCAATCTAACGTTAGTTAGATTGTATGCATAACGCAGTGAGTGGCGTCAACCGACTGCTCTGCTTGCCCTGCCGGAACGCGGGGCGCTCAGGCAGGGCGGGTTTTTGCAGAAGCTGGTAGTGGACTAGCGGTCCTGCTCAGTCGAATCGAGGACGCTGCTGCGTTCCGCGCGTTTGGCGGCTGCCAGTTTTTCCTCGTCCCGACGTTGTTGACGTGGATCATTCGCAGCGCGACCGGGGGCACCCGGAGCAACGGGTGACGCTGCTTCCGGAGTCGTGCTGGAACCTGCCACCTTGCTGGCCGCCGGAGCAGTCGCAGTGGTTGCTGGAGCCGTTGCCGGTGCGGTTGCCGGGGTCGCCGGAGCTGGAGTCGGGCTGGCAGCAGGAGCACTGGCTGGTTGACTTGGTTTGGGTGCTGCTGCCTCGGGAGCCGAGGGCGTTGGTGTCGCCGGGGCGGGCGTGGTGGCCGGCTGGGGCGTGGCTTTTGCCTCGGGTGCAGATTGCGGCGCCGCGGGCGTCGGTGTCACAGGGGTTGACGCCGTCGCCGGGGAAGTAGTCGCCGTGTTGCTATTGGCCGGAGACTCGCTCCCGGTGGTCGCCGCCGGTTTGACCGGGTCCGGTGTTGCAGTCGGGGTGGGTGCCGAAGCAGAGTCCGATCCCGAAGCTGATACCGGTGCGGCAGCGCCTGCAGATGCGGGTTCATCCCGCGTGGTGGATTCAGACTCAGCGGCCGGACGGCGACGCGGGGGGCGGTTGGCCGGTCGCGAGGCTGGGGCGGACTGGGCTGCATCCGAATCTGATGCCGAAGATACGGGCGCACCCGCATCACCGGTGTCAGTCGGAGCGACATTGCCGTCTGTATCCTGTTGCGGATTCTGCCCGTTGGCGTTCTCGCCCGCGGCGCCGGCGGCTGCGCCCCGGTTACGCCCGCGGCCACCACGACGCCGACGACGGCGTGGCGCACCTTCGCGCTCCGGATTGGGAGTGCCGTCTGCTGATACCGGTTTCTCTTCGCTCGCCGCAGGCGTGTTCTCGGCGGTTTTCGGCGCATTCTTGCGGGCCGGGCTCTCGGTCTGGATACCGCCGCCGCTTTCCATTAATTCATCCCGTTTGGCCGGGCCGCCACCAGCGCCGGACCGTCGGGCGTTGCCGCGTGACTGGCCGCCCTGGCGGCTGCCCTGGCGATTGCGTCCACCGCCGCTGTTTCCACCACGCTGTGGACGACGTTCTTCGCTATCGCTCGATTTGCGGCGGGGACGGGACTGGCTGCTGGCCGGTTCCGTGCTCGCTTCCGGCTTGCTTTCCGTTTCGCCCTCGCTGGCGCCGAACATCTTGCTGAATACCGACACACTGCGTTTCCACCAACCGCCCTCATCGGCTTCGGCAGCCTTCTCGGGCGTTGCATCGGGTGTGGCTGCCGGTGCCGGCGGACGGGCGATTGTCACGGTACTGACTGCTGCCTGCGGTGCGCGCACGGTCGCAAGATTGGGCGCAACCGTGTCGCTGGGCTGGGCGCCGGCAGGAATCAACTCGTAGCTGCTTTCCTGTACATCGCTGAGCACCGCTTCATGATCATCGCGCAGTCTTTCCACGAGATAGTGGGGAGTGTCCATGTGCGGGTTTGGAATCACCCGTATCCGCAGGCTGCGCATCTGTTCCAGTTCGGAAATCAACGCGCGTTTCTCGTTCATCAGGAAGGCCGCAACCGGAACCGGCACGATGGCACGGATTTCCGCAGTGCGGTCCTTCAGGGCTTCTTCCTCGATCAGGCGCAAAATGGCCAGTGCCAGTGAGGAGACGTCACGGATATGGCCCTGTCCACTGCAACGCGGACAGGGTTGCGCGGCTGTCTCACCGAGCGACGGACGCAGGCGCTGGCGTGACATTTCCATCAATCCGAAGCGGGACAGGCGGCCGAACTGGACGCGGGCCCGGTCGGAGCGCAGGGCATCGCGCATGCGGTTTTCGACTTCCCGCTGATTGCGTGCCGGCATCATGTCGATGAAATCGATGACGATCAGGCCGCCGACATCACGCAGTTTCAGCTGGCGGGCAATCTCGTCGGCAGCTTCCAGGTTGGTCTGCAGGGCGGTTTCCTCGATATCGCTGCCCTTGGTGGCGCGCGCCGAGTTGATGTCGATGGAAACCAGTGCCTCGGTCTGGTCGATGACGATTGCGCCACCGGAAGGCAGGTGTACTTCACGCTGGAAGGCGGATTCAATCTGGCTTTCAATCTGGTAACGACTGAACAGCGGGGTGTCATCGGTGTACAGCTTGATGCGGTTGGCCCAGCGCGGCATCACCTGGTGAACAAAACTTTGTACCTCGTCGTACACCGCCTGTGAATCAACCAGCACTTCGCCGGTGTCTTCGCCCAGGTAATCACGCAGGGCGCGCATGATGACGTTGCCTTCCTGGTAGATCAGGAAGGGTGAGGGGCGCTCTTCCGCGGCCTTCACGATGGAACCCCACAATTCGGCGAGGTAATCGAGATCCCACTGGACCTCTTCAGCGGTGCGGCCAATGCCGGCCGTGCGCACGATGACGCCCATGCCGCCGGGCACCACGACTTCGTTCAGGACTTCGCGCAAACTGTCGCGCTCTTCGCCCTCGATGCGCCGCGAGATGCCACTGGCACGCGGATTGTTGGGCATCAGCACCAGGTAGCGACCGGCAAGACTGACAAACGTGGTCAGGGCGGCGCCCTTGTTGCCACGCTCTTCCTTCTCGACCTGGACAATGATTTCCTGGCCTTCGCGGATGGCCTCACGGACCGTGGCGCGACCGCCGGAAGCCGATTTGCCGTGATATTCGGGGGCGATTTCTTTCAGCGGCAGGAAACCGTGGCGCTCAGAACCGAAGTTCACGAAGCACGCCTCCAGGCTGGGTTCCACGCGGGTCACCCTGGCCTTGTAGACATTCGCCTTTTTCTGTTCGCGGCTGACCGCTTCTATATCCAGATCGAGCAGTTGCTGCCCGTCCACGATGGCAACCCGGGTTTCTTCCGCCTGGGTCGCGTTAATCAACATCCTTTTCATGCAATACCTATTTTCCCTGAAGCATCCGCTCCGGGCGTCACACGGGGTATTGCGTCATCAGCCGTTATGAAACGGTCCTGTGCAGCGGTTCCAGGTAAGAGTGTTCACGGTCATATTGCTTAGCATGCATTATCGCCCGCTCAAGTTGGATGTGTCGGCCAGCGCAGCATTATGGAGCGCGGGGACGGGGTCGGTGACCCTGTTCAACCAGATCGGCAGGCAAACCCCTCTTTCAATCACCTTGAATGCGCCAGGCCGGCTATGCGGCTGCGACGCTCCGAGTGTCTTCCGGGTGGATACGGTTCTACTCTTTGGCCGTTCTGAGCCGGATTGATGGCTCGGATCGACCTGTTATGGATTCTCATTCGTCTGCGGATCACGGCTTCGGGCATTGTGGCCGGATTTTGCCATCCGCGACGAGGCTGGTTGGCGGAAAAATCCGGACGAAGCCTCGTTCCTGCCGGAATATAGCAGTACCATTAAGGTCATTCAATGACTTAGGCAAGCTCTCCGTCCCGTGCGGGATCGGATCTGGGGCCCGATTACCTATTATGAACAACCTATTTGATGTCGGTCCGGAGCACGATGGGCAGCGGATCGACAACTTTCTCATGGCGCGCCTGCGGGATGTGCCGCGTTCGCGCGTGTACCGCATGATCCGCAGCGGCGAGGTTCGGGTGAATAAGGGCAGGGTGCGCCCGCAAAGCCGGGTGGCCAACGGGGACCAGGTGCGGATTCCCCCCTGGGCCATACAGCCACACCGGGAAACGCCGCGTGGCGGGGATTACAGCTGGCTGGATGCACGCATCATCCATGAAGACCCGGAACTGCTGGTCATCGACAAGCCGGCCGGCCTGGCGGTGCACGGGGGCAGTGGTGTTTCGCTGGGCTTGATCGAGGCATTGCGCGCGCACCGGCCGGAAGCGCGCTTCCTGGAACTGGTGCACCGGCTGGATCGCGATACCAGCGGGCTCATCATGGTGGCGCTGCGCCGTCGGGCGCTGCTCGACCTTCATGAACGCCTGCGTGGCAACGGCGTGCAGAAGAATTATCTCGCGCTGGTGGCGGGTGACTGGCCTGCGAGCCGGCAGAGCGTGGATGCGCCACTGCGCCGCTCGACCCTGCGTTCCGGCGAACGGGTGGTGCGGGTGGATGAAACCGGCCAGGCAGCCCAGACCCGCTTCAGATTGCTGGAGTCGCTACGTGCCGGTGAAACCGAGTACAGCCTGCTGCAGGCATCGCCGGTGACCGGGCGTACGCACCAGATCAGGGTGCATTGCTGGCACCACGGTGCACCGGTGGTCGGCGATCAGAAGTACGGCGGCGAACGCTCTTTACTGGCGGCCCGGGCCATCGGCCTGCAACGCATGGCGCTGCATGCCAGCCAGTTGCGACTGCCCGGATGGCGCGGCGGGGAAGACTTGCAGCTGCAGGCACCCGAGCCCGTTGAACTGACCAGGGCACTGGAGCGCTTGCGGACATGAAATCCTGGGAACTGGTGATCTTTGACTGGGATGGCACGCTGGCAGATTCCGTGAGCAGCATCGTGCTGGCCATGCAGCAGGCGGCGGCTGCCATACAGGCGCCGGTGCCATCTGCTATCGAGGTGCGCGAAATCATTGGCCTGGGCCTGCCGGAGGCCATCAACCAGTTGTTCCCCGGACTGCCCGAGGCCCGTTACCCCGATTTGCGGGCCGCCTACGCGGAGTCCTATATCGCCCAACATGCGCGGATTCCCCTGTTCCCGGGCGTGGTGGAGATGCTCGAGGCACTGCGTCAGCAGGGCGTGCGCATGGCGGTGGCCACCGGCAAAAGCCGGCTCGGACTGGATCGCGCCCTGAACGCTTCCGGCATGGCGGAATTCTTCCATGCCACGCGCTGTGCCGACGAGGGACCCGGCAAGCCGGAGCCCGACATGACGCATTACCTGCTGAGCCAGCTGGATGTCGCGGCCGGTAATGCCGTGCTGGTGGGTGACACCGCGCATGACCTGGAAATGGCGCGCCGCGCCGGCGTGGCTGCAGTGGGGGTGGGCTGGGGTGCACATGACGTACCCCGCCTGCAGGCATATAATCCGCTGCTGGTAGCCAGTACGGTTGCCGAATTGCACGAATGCCTGGTCGGCAACCCCGGATCCCGGCTACCTTGAATCGCCAGTATTTTCAGAACTCAGAACATGTCCGAACAGCTTCCTAACCCCGGTTCAGCGCCGTCCTCCAGTCCTCGCGAGTGGAAACTCATCGAAAAGCTGGTTCTCAACCTGGGCGCCGAACAACGTCGTGCGCGGCGCTGGGGCATCTTCTTCAAGCTGCTGACATTCGCCTACCTGTTTTTGCTGCTGGCCCTGCTGGTTCCCGACCAGTGGCCGGACATGGAAGCCGGTGTCGGCAAGGAACACACGGCACTCATTGAAGTAAATGGCGTCATTGCCGATGGCGAATCCGCCAGCGCCGACAACATCGTTACCGGCCTGCGGGAAGCATTCAAGGATGAAGACACCCGTGGCGTCATCCTGCGCATCAATTCGCCCGGCGGCAGCCCGGTGCAGTCGGGGTACGTGTTTGACGAGATCAAGCGCCTGCGGCGCAAGCACGCGGATATCAAGGTGTATGCGGTAATCAGCGACATCGGAGCCTCCGGTGCCTATTACATCGCGGCAGCGGCGGACGAGGTCTACGCCGACAAGGCCAGCCTGGTGGGTTCGATCGGGGTGGTCAGCGCCGGTTTCGGGTTTACCGAGTCGCTGGAGAAACTGGGCGTCGAACGACGCCTGCTGACCGCGGGCGAAAGCAAGGGCTTCCTGGACCCGTTCTCACCACTGAAAGAAACCGATGTGGAGTTCTGGCAGCAGGTGCTCGATACCACGCATCGCCAGTTCATTGACCAGGTGAAGGCGGGGCGCGGAAAACGCCTGAAAAAGAGCCCGCAACTCTTCACCGGACTGGTCTGGTCCGGCGAACAGGCCGTGGATCTGGGCCTGGTCGATGGCCTGGGCAGTTCCAGCTACGTGGCCCGCGAGATCATCGGGGTTGAGAAAATAGTGGATTTCACGCCGTCGGTATCGCCCCTGGATGAACTGATCGGGGACCTCGGCATGAGCATTGGTCGTGGGCTGGGGCAGTTTCTGGATACCCGGGCGCTCAGTTTGCGCTGAGAAAGCACGCCCTGACAGAATCGCAATTCAGTAAAGAATTCCTTTGACTGTAATGGCTTGCGTCCCTATTATTGCGCGCCTATGGCCGTTACCCACTTGCCCCATCACGTATCGCCACTGCGCCTGGCTCGTGATCGGGTGCGCATGGAGGGCAGTATGCCAGCGGATCGCTTTGCCCGATTGGCGCAGAGCGTGGAAGAATTGCCGGGGGATATTCGGGCCGAGCTTGAATTTCACCTGGACGAGGAGCACCGGGTTTGTGTCAGTGGACTGCTGCGGTTTCGCGCCAGGCTGGTCTGCCAGAGATGCCTGGGTGAACTGCGCAGGGATATCGAATGCGGGCTGAACCTGGCCCTGGTCAGGAAAGAAGAGCAAATGGCCGACCTGCCGTCCAGTTATGATGGCGTGGTGGTTGCCAGGGAGCCGGTGAGCCTGGCGGAACTGTTGGAGGATGACCTGATTCTGGCCATTCCCACGGTACCCCAGCATGAACCGGGCGAGTGTGCAGCGCATGCAGACGTGCTGAACACAGCAGGATCGGAAGAACAGGGTGCCAGGGTGCACCCGTTTGCCGAACTGCGAAAATTGAAAGATCGATCAAAAGACAGTTAATTCACTTAGTAGAGGCAGAGGTTACAGTCATGGCTGTACAGCAAAACCGGAAAACCCGTTCCAAGCGGGATATGCGACGTTCACACGATTCACTGACCGGGCCGACCTTGTCGGAAGACCCGACCACCGGTGAAACACATCGTCGCCACCACATGACGAAGGATGGCTTCTACCGCGGCCGTCGCGTCATTCAGAGTGACACCGAAGGCGAGGATTAAGCTGAATCGTCACGTCGGTGATGATTCCAAGCGAGATTTCCTTCCCCCTTCCGGTAACCGACCGTGCTGATGCATGTTGCGCAGCAGGGGTCGGTCTTTATCCTCTGACCTTCCCCGATTCCAGCCACCCAGGCCGGATCGGGAGAAGGCGTGTGGCAGTGCGCGCCTCTTTACCGCCTGATCGTTTCGCCGCGGAGCAGTTCCCCAAACTGGCTGCGCAGCGGGAAGCGGGCTTTTTTCTCCTACCGCCTCATTGTTGCCTGTTGGCCATCCCGCATGGCACATTCAGGCATCGTCCAGTCCCGCGGGGAACCCCAGTATGTTGACGATCGCCATCGATGCGATGGGCGGCGATCATGGGCCTCCCGTGACCGTGGCGGCAGCTCTGCAATGCCTGGAAGAACATCCCGAACTGCATGTCATCCTGGTCGGCGACCAGAACACGCTGCTGCGCGAGCTCTATCGGCACGACCCTTATCCGGCCGAAAGAGTCATCGTGCGCCATGCGCCCAAGGTGGTGGCGATGGATGAATCCCCGGCTAATGCATTGCGTCACCGCCGGCATTCGTCTCTCGGCGTGGCGGTACAACTGGTGGCACAGGACGCAGCGGCTGCCTGCATCAGCGCCGGCAATACCGGCGCGCTGATGGCACTGGGACGGCGGATCCTGGGCACTTTCGAGGGTATTCGCAGGCCTGCCATCTGTGCCGCAATTCCAACCCGCGGCGGGCACTGTCATGTGCTGGACCTGGGTGCCAACGTCAATTGCACTGCCGTGCAGCTGGCGCAATTTGCGCTGATGGGCTCGACCCTGGTCAAGGTCGCCGAGGGCCATAATTCACCGCGCGTGGCCCTGTTGAATGTGGGTGCGGAAACCCCCAAGGGCAATGTGCAGGTGCGTGATGCCGGCAAGTTGCTGTCGGAAATGGCCGGTATCAATTACATCGGGTATGTCGAAGGCAACGACCTGTTTGGCGATGCCGCCGAGGTGATCGTGTGCGATGGGTTCGTCGGCAACATCACCCTCAAGGCCAGCGAGGAGCTGATACGCATGATGGGCGGATTTATCAGTGAGGCTTTTCGACGCAACTGGTTTTCGAAACTGGTCGGTTTGCTGACCCGCTGGGTGTTGGGCGGATTCCGGCGCCAGCTGGACCCCGCGCGCAACAATGGTGCCAGCCTCCTCGGGCTGCGCAAAACACTGGTCAAGAGTCACGGCGCCGCCAACGTGGCAAGTTTTGCACACGCCATCAATACCGCGATCCTGGAGGCCAGCCGCGACCTGCCGAGCCGGATTCAGGAGGAACTGGCCGTTCTGCAGCAATCTCCCAGTCCGGTCACGGAAACTGCGGAAGCCTGAACCCTCCCGGCCCGCCGGTATTCCGTTTGCACCGGGCTGAAACCCGGCAGACAACTGCTAAACTCCTGCAAACCTGAGGACGGACAGTAATTTTTCCTATGCACAATACAACTCTCGCCTTCGTGTTCCCTGGTCAGGGTTCACAGAAAGTCGGCATGCTCAGCCAACTCGCCGAGCGCTATCCGGTGGTACAGGAAACCTTTGCGGAAGCGGGCTCCGTGCTTGGCGAGGATCTCTGGTCCCTGGTAAGCAGCGGGCCGGCAGAACAACTGGACCAGACCCGCAATACCCAACCGGCATTGCTGGCAGCGGGTGTTGCCGTCTGGCGCGCCTGGACGCAGAAGAACCCTTCCTTGCCGTGTCTGCTCGCCGGTCACAGCCTTGGTGAATACACGGCACTGGTGGCCGCAGAAAGCCTGGATTTCGCGGATGCGGTCCGAGCCGTGCGGGCGCGTGCCGATTTCATGCAGGAAGCTGTACCCGCAGGTGTCGGCAGCATGGCGGCCGTGATCGGGCTGGACAATGCCCAGGTGGTGGCCGCTTGCGCGGATGCAGCGGCAGGGCAGGTGGTCTCCGCAGTGAATTTCAACGCGCCGGGGCAGGTGGTTATCGCCGGCGATGCAGCCGCCGTCGAGCGCGCCATGGCCAACTGCAAGGAACGTGGTGCCCGGCGCTGCCTGCCGCTGTCGGTGTCCGTACCCTCACATTGTGCCCTGATGGAACCTGCAGCGGAGCGCCTGCAGGAATTTCTTGCCGCGGTTGCAGTGCGAGCGCCGGTCATCCCGGTGCTGCATAACGTGGATGCGCGGCCAGAGCCGGATCCGGAACAGATCCGGTCCCGGCTGGTGCGCCAGTTATCCCAGCCGGTGCTCTGGGTCGACACGATCCGTTCCATGCATCAGCAGGGCATCGAGACCGTACTCGAGTGCGGGCCCGGTAAAGTGCTGAGCGGTTTGAACAAGCGCATAGAGGCGGCCATGAATGCCGACAGCCTGGAACAACTGGACCGCTTTCTGATGGGCGTGGAAGAACAGGACTGAGCGATGAGCGAGATCGGCAACAAGGAAGCGCAACCGCAACGAATTGCGCTGGTAACGGGAGCGTCGCGCGGTATCGGTGCCGCCATTGCCGGGCAACTGGCGTCCCAGGGCTGCCGGGTGGCGGGCACTGCGACCAGCGAAGCCGGGGCCGGGCAGATCAGTGCGAGTCTCGCGGCAACAGGCGGGCGTGGCTACGTGCTGAATCTCTCCGGGGAGACCTCCATACCGGCTTTGCTGCAGCAGGTCACTGAAGATCTGGGGGCACCGGAAATCCTGGTCAACAATGCCGGCATCACGCGTGACAACCTGATGGTCCGACTCGCCGATGAGGACTGGGATAACGTCATCAATACCAACCTGGGCGGCTCTTACCGGCTGTGCCGGGCAGTGCTCAAAAGCATGATGCGGGCGCGCTGGGGGCGCATCGTCAATATCACTTCGGTGGTGGCGTCCATGGGCAATCCGGGCCAGGCGAATTACGCGGCAGCCAAGGCCGGACTGGAAGGCCTGACCCGCTCCATGGCCCGCGAACTGGGCAGTCGTTCCATCACGGCGAATTGCGTGGCCCCGGGCTTTATCGACACCGACATGACCAGAGGACTGCCCGAAAAGCATCGTGACGCCATGCTTGCGCAGATCCCGCTCGGCCGCCTGGGCAGCACTTCTGAAATTGCGCAGGTCGTGGCGTTCCTGTGCAGTGATGCGGCCGCCTATATCACCGGCCAGACCCTGCATGTGAATGGCGGCATGTACCTGGGGTGAACGACAAGACCGCGAACACCGCCGGGCTTGCGCGGTGCTGCCGTCCTGCGACGGGCTGGCAGGCTCGCTGCGGAGGCAGCTCCGCTTTTAAGCGGTCAGGACAGATGCAAATCCTGCGGCGCTGGTCTATTATCCCCGAATTGCTGGCGGATGGAGCCTTACCAGTCCAGCGATCATGCGCCGCGTGGATTCGCCGATTTTGAATGGCGGGTCCGGCCAGGCAGCCCCGCAGGGCCCCTGGCGAATCGTGGCGATTTATTATGTAAAAGGAGTGATTGCAAACCATGAGCAGTGTTGAAGAGCGGGTGAAAAAAATCGTTTGCGAACAGCTCGGTGTCAAAGAAGAGCAGGCAACCAACGCGGCTTCATTCGTGGAGGATCTGGGTGCAGATTCCCTGGATACTGTCGAACTGGTCATGGCGCTGGAAGAAGAGTTCGAACTCGAGATTCCCGATGAGGAAGCCGAGAAGATCACGACTATCCAGGAGGCGATCGACTACATCGTCGCTCACCAATAACAGCGGGTCAGCCGCATCCGGGTATGTGCAAGGGCCGCCGCAGGTTTATTCCAGCGGCGGCTTTTGTCGTTTTGACGTGTTAACCGGACGCGCTTAACTGTCGTTGCGGAATCACCAGTGGTTTCGGGATCAGTGATTTCGGCATCATTCGTGACGTGAATAGATTCCAGAGTATTTTCGTTAAGAGTTTGGCAAAGAGTATCGTGAACAGGTTCATTAAGAGTTTCGTGGAAGCACAGTGATGTCTGGCAGAAGAGTAGTTGTAACCGGCCTGGGCCTGGTTACACCGGTTGGCAATACGGTGGCCGATTCCTGGGATGCCCTGCGGAACGGGCAGAGCGGAGTGCGCGCCATCGAGCATTTCGACGCCAGCGCATTTCCGGTGCGTATTTGCGCCTCTGTGCAGAATTTCGATGCGGAACCCTACATGTCCGTCAAGGAAGCCCGGAAGATGGACCTGTTCATGCAGTACGGCGTCGCGGCTGGCATGCAGGCCGTTGCGCAGTCCGGTCTGGAAGATGCTTCGCTGGACGTGGAACGGGTCGGCGTCGCATTCGGTTCCGGGATCGGCGGCCTGCCGTGGATCGAAAAGAATCACACCCTGCTGGAGCAGGGCGGAGCGCGCAAGGTATCGCCGTTCTTCGTGCCCGGTTCCATCATCAACCTGATCGCCGGCCACCTCTCCATTCGCTACGGCTACCAGGGCCCCAACATCGCCGTGGTCACGGCCTGTACCACCGGTGCGCACAATATTGGCCTGGCGGCGCGCATGATTCGTCATGGCGACGCAGATGTAATGATTGCCGGTGGTGCCGAAATGGCCAGTTGCCCGCTGGGTCTGGCGGGCTTTGCCGCCGCGCGGGCCCTGTCCACGCGTAACGATGATCCTGCGGCTGCCAGTCGTCCCTGGGACCGCGACCGGGACGGTTTCGTGCTGGGTGACGGCGCCGGCGCACTGGTGCTTGAAGAACTGGAACATGCCCGGGCCCGGGGCGCGAATATCCTCGCCGAAGTCAGCGGCTTTGGCATGAGTGGTGATGCGCACCACATCACGTCACCCCTGCAGGATGGTCGCGGTGCAGCCGCAGCCATGCGGAATGCTTTGCGTGATGCGAACCTGGCGCCCGCACAGATTCAGTACATCAACGCACACGGCACGTCGACGCCGGCCGGCGATCCGGCGGAAATACAAGCGGTGCGTTCGGTGTTCGGTGAACACGCAGACGCACTGGCCATGAGTTCCACCAAGTCCATGATCGGCCACCTGCTGGGCGCCGCCGGGGCAGTGGAGGCGGTGGTGACCATACTGGCCATCGCCAACCAGTTGGCACCGCCGACCATCAACCTGGAAAATCCCGATGAAGGCTGTGATATCGACCTGGTCCCGGGTGCCGCGCGGGAAATGCCGATTCAGCATGCAGTGTCGAACAGCTTTGGATTTGGCGGTACCAACGGCACGCTGATTCTCAGTCGCGTTGACTGATCGTCAATCCCCGGACGAAGCACTGCGCGCGGTTCGTGATCCGGATCGCCTGCCGGCGCCCGGCCCCGCCTGCGGTGATGGCGTATTCGAGACCATTCGTATCCACGCCGGTCGCCTGACACTGCGCGCAGCCCATTTGGAACGACTTCACGAAGGCCTGCAACGCCTGCGCCTTGATCCTCCTGCTGTATTTATCGACCGGCTTGCTGCGGAAGCCGATGAGCAGGCCGAGCGCGCGCAGCACGGCGTGTTGCGTATCGTCGTGCAGGCCGCAGCCGGCGAGGGTGCCTATCAACGCCGGCATCCCGTATCCCTGCAGTCTTTTTTCCAACTCCGTTCCGCGCCACTGTATCCTGCCGAGTATTACGAGGCTGGTATCAGGGCACGCCTGTGCGCGCAGCGCCTCGCCCGGCAGCCACAACTGGCTGGTATCAAGCACCTGAACCGCCTGGAACAGATCCTGGCCGCCAGCGAGGCCTCCCCGGCGGACTGCGCCGAGGGGTTGATGCTGGATACCAGTGACCAACTGGTCGAAGGGATACGCAGCAATGTTTTCTTGCGCCTTGGTGAAAACTGGTGCACGCCGGAACTTTCGCAATGCGGCGTTGCCGGTGTGATGCGCGCGTACCTGGTCGAAGCGCTGAATGGCGCAGGAACCGGAGTGCGGGAAGCGGCCGTGGCGCGCACGCGGATGGAGGAAGTCAGCGAGATGTTCGTGTGTAACAGCGTTTTCGGTGTGTGGCCGGTACGGCGCCTGGATGAATACACGTTTACGGTAGGTGGTGTTACCCGGCAGGCGCAGAAACTCGCCGCGCACGCTCTTGGTCTGGACGGCTGACCGGTGGTACGTCGTTTGCTTCCGGCCCTGTTCGTCCTGCTGTTGCTGTCAGCAGGGGCGGGCCTGTTTGCCGTCCACCTTCTGCTGGAGCAGGAACTGCAGGTATCCGGCGAAGAAGTCTACGTACTCGAGGAGGGGACCGGTCTGAGCCGCATGACCCGCGAACTGGCCGAACGGGGATGGCTGCGGCAGCCACGCCTGGTCTCGCTGGCTGCACGCCTGACCGGGCTCTACACGACGATCAAGGTCGGCGAATACCGGGTCGTTCCGGGCACCCGGTTCAGCGCCTTGCTGGACATCATGCGTAATGGGGTGGTGATCCAGTATCGATTGACCCTCCCGGAAGGCTGGAATTTTCAGCAGGTGCGGGCGCATCTCGCTGCCGAGACCCGGCTGCGGGCAAAAACCACCGCGATGGATGATGCCGCGGTGATGGCGGCGCTGGGATATCCCGGCATGCATCCGGAGGGAAGGTTTTTCCCGGACACCTATGTGTATGCCAGTGGCCTGAGTGACCTGGACCTGCTTGCGCAGGCATACCAGCGGATGAACGACGTGCTGCAGGCAGAATGGTCGGAACGTGCAGAGGGCCTGCCCTATGAAACGTCCTACGAAGCCCTGATCATGGCCTCGATTATCGAGAAAGAGACCGGTCAGGCTGCAGAACGCGGCCAGATCGCCGGGGTTTTCGTTCGCCGTCTGCAGAAGGGCATGCGCCTGCAAACCGACCCGACCGTCATCTACGGGCTGGGTCCCCTGTGGTCTGGTAACCTGACGCGCGCGCACCTGCGGCAGGCGACCGCGTATAACACCTACGTGATACCCGGCCTGCCACCGACACCGATCGCCATGCCGGGGCGCGACGCGATCCATGCGGCCCTGCATCCGGAAGCGGGCGATGCCTTGTTTTTCGTTGCGCGTGGCGATGGCAGTCATCATTTCTCAGCCACGCTGGCCGAGCACAACGCGGCTGTGAAAAAATACCAGGTCAGGAATCGGGCCAAGAATTATCGATCTTCACCCGGCAGGGAAACTCCATGAGCGGTGCGCGCGGCAGATTCATTACCCTTGAGGGCATCGAGGGGGCAGGCAAGAGCACGGTGCTGCAACATCTGCAATCCGTGCTGGAAGCGCGCGGCCTTACCAGTCTGCAGACCCGTGAACCCGGCGGTAC
>JBFJWR010000024.1:0-16127 GCA_041623535.1 Pseudomonadales bacterium | reverse complement strand
TGGATTCGCCCTGCAGTTCCTGCAGGGCCGTGTGCACCAGTGCCGCCCGATCCGTTTCACCGCAGGAAAGAAACACCGCGCCCGCTTCCCGGTAACCGGCCATTGCGGCCTGCAAATCTGCGTCACCGGTGACGGTAGCCAGTTGGGCGCAGCAGGCAGCCCGGTTGGCCAGCGTGTTGGCGTACTGCAGCGGGGAGTGTTCCCGGGTGCGGACCCGCAGCGCCTCATCGTAGGCAGCAAGGGCACGCTGGTGGTTTTCTACCGGATGCGTTGAGTCGACCTGTTGCAGCGCATTGCCCAGGTTGTTCTGCAGCATGGCGTACTCCAGCGGATGCGCTTCCAGCGTGATGACCTGCAGCGCGGCCTCGAAGGATTGCACGGCCAGGGCTTCGCGCATCCGGCCCTGCGGATCGCGCGTTGGCAGGGCAAGAAAAGCCGTTGCCAGGTTGTTGTGAATGATCGCGAATTCCTGCGGGTAAGCCTGGGCGGTAAAAAACTTCAGCGCCTGCTGATAGGCGCGAATGGCATCACCCATGCTGGCCTTGTGCATTCCGGCCAGCGTCTGCAGGGTCAGGCCGCGATTCATGTGCAGTTCGGCCAACTCGGCCGGTTCGCCCTCGCCCGTAAACATTGGCAGCACCGTTTCGAATATCTCGCGGGCTTCTTCCAGGTATGTGGTGTCAGCGGCCGGCAGCGCCTGCAAGGCAGTGGCCCTGCGGGCGCAGATGCGTGCGCGGGCCAGGGTCGGCTGTTCGGACAGCAATTCCAGGGCGCGGTCATAGAGCCCGATGACGGCTTCCATCTGCTCGCCGGTGGTGGCGCGGTTCTGTGCTCCCATGGCGATCTGCACCAGCATGTCGGCCCGCTGCGCCAGCGGGATATCAGCCTGTTCGGCCATCCGTGCCGCTGCCGCAATTTCGTGCTGCTGGGCGCTACTGTTCATGTTTCGGTTCCGGACTGGATTGCCAGTCATCAAGATGGGCGGTAAGCATACCCTGCGCCGGGTTCCAGCTGGCCGGAATCAGCCAGTGTCCGCTTGCGGACAATTGCTGATCGCAAAGCAGGTCGCCGATGTGTACCACGCGATCGCCCTGGCGGTTACGCATTTTCAGCAGCCGGCCGCCCTGTGCCGCGTCGTGCACCGGGTACAGCTGCAGATGACCTTCTGCAATGACGATGCCGACCGTTTGTATATCCGCCAGCCAACGCTGACTGAGACTGGCGGGCAGGACCAGGCTGGCGTCATGCAACTGTAGCGTGCAGGGTGTGACATCGCCCGGTTCTGCATCAGTGGCAGTGTTCGAGTTCATCTTCCAGTTGCCTGAGTACCTTGCGCGCACCGGACAGTGCCGCGTCACTGAGCTCCAGGCCGAAGTCCAGCGCTTCGGCTTCGACCAGGAAAATTTCCACGCGTGAGGGGAACGCTTCACCGTACATTTTCCGCCCTCCGTAGAGCGCGTGGTTCCAGCGAAAATCATGCAGGCTCATCGTGGCAGGCGCTTCGCTGGCAACTTCGTGTCCGGGCATGCGGAATACTGCACCCGGTGGCCCCGCGCCCCGGCAGGCATCGATGATGAACAGGCGTGCGGCGCCACGCGCGGTGAACATCACTTCCATGCCGGCCGTGCCGGCATCCACCACGCGCACGCCGGACAATCCCTTCTTTGCCACGAATTGTGCAAGTTCGCGGGCTACCCATGGGCCGACGCCGTCATCCTGGCGCGTCGGATTGCCGCAGCCGATGAACAGCCATTCACCTTCCGGCAGGTTCCCTGGTTGCTGTAATCCGGCCGTTACATGCGCCACAGGCGGCACCACCATTCTGCCTCGGCGGGCAGGTCGAGTTCAGGAATAATGCACCAGCGCCGGCGTGGCTTGTAATAGATACATTCCAGGCAGCGCTGTTCGTTCTCGGGGTGTGGATGGTCGATGTAGCCGGACACCACCAGTTTGCCTACAACGTCATCCGGGTCCAGGTGCTCCAGTTCATCGATGATTACGGCAAACTCAAAATTGTCTTCCGGAATGGGATCGATCTGTGTTTCCAGTCCATTGGCAAGCAGGTCGATCACCTGCTTGCGTAAGGCCTCGTCGCGCTTCTTTTCCGCACGTTTTTGTGCTTTTTCGTCCTCTCCCGGGATTCCCATCAAATCCGCCACAACCGGCACCACCAGTCGTGCTCCACCGGGATGTTCAGATCCGGCAGGTCACACCAGCGGCGGTTCAGCAGGAAATACATGCATTCCTGGCAGCGCATCCGTTCCTCGCCCTGCGGGTGATTGACCAGCCCGGCGATCACGGCTTTCTGCTTCAGGTCAGCGGGGCCGAGCACGCGCAGGCGGGCGGCGATACGCTCGAAATCGTTGTGATCTTCCGGAACCGGCGCGACCTCGGTTGCCAGGCCTTCTGCAAGCATGCGCCGCAGGGCATCCCGCTGCGGGTCAGGAGTATGCTCCGGCATGCTCATCAGTCCCGGGTTCAGTTGACGCGGAAGCGCGACAATTCCTTACCGGTGCGCGCGTCATGGGCATGCACGGTGCAGACCAGGCAGGAGTCAAACGAGCGGGCCACGTGACCCACTTCGACCGGGTCATGCGCGTCGGCAATCGGTGCGCCGATCAGGGCTTCCTCGATGGGGCCGCGGGTGCCGGTCTGGTCACGCGGGCCGACATTCCAGGTGGTGGGCGCGATGATCTGGTAGTTCTTCAGTTTGCCGTCCTTGACCTCGATCCAGTGCGCCAGCGCCCCGCGGATTGCCTCCGTGGCTCCCCAGCCCTGGCCGTCGATCTCGCGCGGCTTGATATACCAGGGCTCATCGAGACGGAATTCACGCAGGCAGCGTTCGGCCTGGCGGTACAGCTTGACGACCTCGTGCATGCGCGCGAAGTGGCGCAGGAACAGGCTGGGGCCGCCGAGCTTTTTCATCATGTCCAACACCAGCGGGTCTTTGTGTTGCCAGTCTTCCCCGTGGCTGCCCCCGGCCACCAACTGGCGGGCGAGTCCGCCGGCTTCCAGGCGCCCCAGGTCAGAGTGCAGCACCGAGGTGGCCCAGGAATAGCGGCCGTCAAAGTCGACATCGTTGTTCTGTATCGGCGCGGTGGTGCGATCAAACGGATGAACGTCATCATTGCCTTCTTCGTACCAGGCATGGGTGGTGTTCTCGCGTACCGATCCCTGTTCCACCGGCACATGGGTGTCCGCGTCGAAATCGTACACACCACCCTTCATGTACAGCGCCGCGGCGCGCCCCTCGATGGTCGGCTTGCGGTAGCGGTCCTCGTGCGGCAGGTAGCCCCAGGTGAGAAAGCGATGGTGGCCGCCGCCGTACTGGTCGAGCCCGACGTCCTTGCTCATGCGGATGTACATGCCGAGATCACTGTCGCGGTGTTCGGGTTTTTCTTCCAGCCAGGCCATCAGGTCGTCATAACTGCGGATCTCCTCGTAGCGTTCCATGGAACAGCCAAGCCAGATCGGCTCGATCCAGGTGGTACGGAAATACTCGAGGATGCCCCAGGAGCGAGTGACATCCGACAGGGTTGGTGCACACATGACACCGCCCGGCACCATGTAGCTGGAGTGCGGCCACTGGCCGCCAAAGAGGGCATAGATCTCGACCGGTTTCGCCGATGCGGTCACGCCGATTTCGTAGTTCTTGCCGGTATAGGGCGACCAACGCCGCACGGCTTCGTCGTAGAACTGGCTCTTGCGATATTTCTCGTTGGTGAAGTCGATACTGAACAGGCCGTAATGGTGGCGCGGGATGCTTTGCAGGCTTTCGGCCAGCTGGCCCAGGTTGCGCGCCAGTATGGCATTGCGCGGGACCTCGGTTTTCCACGCGGTGTCCAGTGCCCAGGCGGCGCAGGTCAGGTGTGACGCGCCGCAGATGCCGCAAGCCCGCGGGGTAACCACCAGGCCGGCCTGGGGATCCTTGCCACGCAGGATGACTTCAAACCCGCGGAACAGTTCGGCCTGCGTCCAGGCGTCGACCACGACGCCATCCTGGATATCCACCCGCACATCGAGGTCGCCTTCGACGCGGCCGACCGGTGAAATATCCAGTGTCTGTACATTACCCATTAGCGGAAGCTTCCTGAATTCAAACTACGAAAATATCTTCTTCTGCCCAGGCCGGTGCGGCAGCCTTGGCGGCAGCTGTCATCTTGATGTAACCGGACTTGTCGAGTCCACCCGGGAATTCCTTGGGCAGGCCCATGAAGGTCTGGGTTTTGAAGACAGTGCCCGGCGCCAGGTCGAAAAACGGGAACTCGGGTTCGGTGCAACCGATGCAGGGCATGCCGGCCCGGGTCTTGGACGACTGCTGGTTCCACAGGATGCGGTTACAGGGCGAGTGCGTCATGGGGCCGCGACAACCGAGGTCGTAGAACAGGCAGCCCTTGCGCTGGCCAAACTCGGTGGACGAGATCTTGTACGTGAAGTGCATGTTCCGCGTACAACCGGTCTGCGTGAAGCTGGTGAAAAACGTACGCGGGCGGTGGAACTCGTCCAGTTTCAGGTCATCCCCCCGGCCGGTGGCGATGGCCACCAGGATTTGCGTGACCCAGTCGGGGTGTGCCGGACAGCCCGGGATATTGATGGTCGGCAGGCCGGCCTGACTGGTGAAGTCGTCTCCCAGCGCGCCGCCCTTCTCGCGCTTGAGAAACTGCAGTCCTTCCGAGTCGGTTGGGTTGGGCGCGGTCGCCGGTATGCCGCCCCAGGTCGCGCAGTCTCCGATCGCGACCACGTACTGGGCCACGTCGGCCAGGTCCTGCACCCAGTCTTTCATGGGCCGGCCGGCAAAGCGGTTCCATTCGCCGGTGCCATTCGGTGCGTTGATCACGGTGCCTTCAAAGACAAAGATATCCAGCGGCTTTTCGCCGTCGATCAGGTCCTGCAGTAACTTCAGCAGGTTTTCGCCGAGTTCCATGCCCAGGGACGGGTGCCAGAGAATGTTGATACCGAAATCGGTGACGAGATCGCAGGCACTGGGCTCCTGCGCATTCAGAAAGGACATGGTATTGCCCGAGCACGCGCCGCCTTGTAACCACAACAGATTTGCCATGTCAGCTCTCCCCGTCGTTGTTGTGCCAGGAGCCTTGCGGTTCCCGGCTCGGAATCCCCTGATTCGGTACTTGTAACAGTCTAGACAACCAGTTCAATCGGCAGTCGAACCGTAAATTCGGCGCCCTCACCCGGGGCGCTGCGCAGGCTGATTGTGCCGCCCTCATCACGGTGAATCAGGTTGTACACGATATGCATGCCCAGTCCGGTGCCACCGTTGCCGCGGCGCGTGGTGTAGAACGGCTCGAAAATTTTCTGCTGTTGTTCCTCATTCATGCCCTTCCCGTCGTCGGCATACACCAGTTTCAGCGTCTGGCCTTCGAGGTGACACTCAATGCGCAGGGTGCCCGTGGCATCTTCGTCATAAGCATGATTGATCGAATTCATGATGAAGTTGGTCAGAATCTGCGTGAACGCGCCGGCGTGACCGGCCACCCGGACGTCGGCGTCACAAATCACCTCCAGGTTCAGCTTGGTCTTCTTGATCTGCGGCCCGAGGCTCATCAGTGTTTCGTCGATCAATTCGCGAACCATGAACGCGCGCTTCTGCTGACTGGTCTGGTCCACGGCGATCTGTTTGAAACTCTTGACCAGTTCCGCCGCCCGGTTGAGGTTGGACTCCAGGATTTTTACCGACTCGGAGGCGATCATGGTGTATTGCTGGTAGGCGCTTTCCGGCACATCGCCCTCGGCCGCTTTTGCCATCAACTGCTTGGTGTGCGTGCCGAGGATGGAGGAGGCGGTAATGCTGACCCCCAGGGGTGTGTTGATCTCGTGCGCCACCCCGGCAACCATGCCGCCCAGCGAGGCCATTTTTTCTGACTGCACCAGGTGTTCCTGCGTCGCCCGCAGTTCTTCCAGGGTGTTCTGCAGGGATGCATTGATTTCCGTGCGCTGGCGCACTTCGTCCTCGAGGTTGGAATTCAGATTCTTCAGCAGTTCTTCCTGCCGCTTGCGCTCGCTGATGTCGCGGGCGATGCCGGCAAAAGTACGCTGGCCTTCCGTCTCAATGGCGGCGATGGCGATTTCCACCGGGAACTCTTCACCGCCGCGTCGACAGGCCTTAGTTTCGAACATTTTTCCCAGCAGGCCGTCGACCTTCTCGCGGAGAAAGCGGGCTGTATTGCCGGCAAATTTCTGGCGCATCGCTTCGGGTACAAAGATATCGATATTGCGACCGATCACCTCGTGCCCGACATAACGGAACATCCGTTCCGCTGCCGGGTTCATGGATTCAATGGTGCCTTCCTGGTTGAGCAGCACAATGGCGTCCGGCACGGTCTGGAACAGGGCGCGCGTTTGTTGCGAGCTTTGCTGCAGCCGGGTCTCGGCCTGGACGCGTGCGGTCACGTCCTGAATAATCAGGTACACGCCGACGGGCCGTGGCTGGCCTTCTTCGGTGATTGGTGAATTTGCCACGGTCACGTGCAGTTCTTCGTCATCCCGATTTTTCAGCAGCGCGCCAAAGGGCCGAACGCCACGACCGCGCAGCGCCTTGTCGAGCATTTTCCGAAAATCTCCGTGACGCTCGGGCGGGAGGATGTTGTACAGGGGCTGGTCGACGACTTCGCTGTCGCGGTAGCCAAATAACCCGGCAGCCGCTTCGCTCCAGACCTGGATGTTGGCATCGGGCCCGACCCTGATCAGTATCACGCCAGCCTGGGTGATAATCCGATTGAGGGTGTCGTCGGTGAGCGCAATTGAGTTCATGGGCTGGGGATCTGCCGCTTTCGCCGTTTGAAATGCTTGATCTAGAATAGACTTTCTATCCAATTCAGTCGTCTTGCCTGGCTCCGCAAGGCGAGTTTGCAAGAAACTGTTCCAAAACCCGGGTGATTAGCGAAATGATGTCAGAAGCAAACAAATGGACCGTGCTGATCGTCGATGACGAGGAATCTGTACACTCCGTAACCAAACTGGCACTGACGGGATTTGCCTACCAGGGTCGGCAGATTGAGTTCAGGCACGCCTATTCCGGTGCCGAGGCGCGCCGGGTGATGGAGAATGGCCAGGACATCGCGGTGGTGCTGCTTGATGTGGTTATGGAAACGGACGATGCCGGCCTGCAGGTCTGTAATTACATTCGTAACGAACTCAATAACACCAAGACCCGCATCCTGCTGCGCACCGGGAACCCCGGCCAGGCGCCCGAGCAGGAAGTCATCATGAACTACGAAATCAATGATTATATTGAAAAAACCGACCTGACCATGGGCCGGCTGATCAACCACATGGTCGTGGCACTGCGGGGCTATCGGGATCTGTGTGCCCTTGAGAACACCCGCGATGGCTACCGCGAAATGGTCAGTGCCTCGGCCGACATGGATGGCAGGAAGGTACCGGACGGCTTTGTGGATGGCGCCATGCGGCAACTTGCGGCATTGCTGTATCTCGATACCAATCCCGATTCGCCGCATGTGTTTGCGCTGGGCAAACTCCAGAAAGATGAAGTGGAATTGCTGAACGTCATGAGTGCGCAGGGCAGCGGAGCCACCCAGTCCGTTCCGGAGGCGGAACTGGATGTGATTCGACAGGCCATGCTTCCCGAGGGCACGGTCGTCGGTGAGGGCGATTACCTGGCCCAGGCCCGATTGGATAGCGGCAATGTGTACGTGCTGTACCTGGTGACCGGTGATCGTTCTTTGTCGGCAGCAGATCGCGACCTGGTGGATCTTTTCTGCGCCCGACTTGGGCGCTTTGTCGACCGCCGTGAACGCTAGTCGGTTTCATCAGTCACCTGCCACCCTGCTCCGGAATCGGTGCAGCCAGCCCCGTTTCGCAAAGTTATAAAAAAGTGAACATGCCGTCCTGACGCTGCCCTTACGTACGATTTTCGATGCGCGGAAAACCCCTTACTCTTGGCAATCAGTTGATTCACTTGTTTGCTTGAGGGGGCGGTATGAGCCAGCCAAATCATCAGGGTCCGGCAGTCGGTTTCGTTGCATCAATAACCGGTAATGTCGGTGGCCTGTGCGTAAACCGCAACCTGGATGTGGAGTCCTATTCCCTGCAGGTGGGGGACCCGGTGTATGCGCAGGACGTGTTGCGCAGCGGCCCCGACAGCACACTGGTCGTGCAGTTTCAGGATGGCAGCAAGTGGACACTGGGACCCCTCGCGCAGGCCGAGATTGATCCGGCCCTCCTGGGAACAGAAACCCGGCTTGCCGCCCAGCCGGCTGCGCAGGACGACATGCAGGGCCTGTTTGACCAGGAAGTGGACCTCAATGCGCTCGCCCCCACGGCGGCGGGTGGTGCGGTGGCCAACGACGATGGCACCGGCGTGGTGATCCTGGCCCGCGGTACCGAGTCCGACCCCTACCAGGCCTTTGAAACCCCGGGTTTTGACACCGAGGGTGATCAGCGTGTGCTGGATCTCGGTGACGTCGTGGTGCCGGAAGACACCATTGTCATTGCAGATTCAGGCGGGTCAACGGACCCGGCGCCGTTCAGGGTTTTTGAAGAGGGCGGCTCCTTCGGTGGCCTGTTCGCTAAAACCGGCGGCGGTAGCAGCAGCGGCGGCAGCCAGATCATTAGCCTGGCGGTAGGCGGCGGCAGCGGCGATCCGGTCTTCGATCCCACGGTAACCAATACGATTCCCTGAGCCTAAATCTGGCGCATTATCCGGGGGCAGCCGGATTGCGGCTGCCTGGCCATTGCGCTCCGGTCGGGATCTTGCGAGTCTTGCGCGGATTTTGTGTTGGCCGCACCGGCCGGAGTCATCCATGCAACCCGTTACTGCCGATCTGCACGCAGCACTGGATGCGGACGGCCATGCGCTGATTCCATCCCTGCTGAGTCCCGCACGCTGTCGTGAACTGATTGCCCTGTGGGAAGACGAGACCGCCTTCCGCAAGCGCATCAACATGGGGCAATACCGCTATGGTCGGGGCGAATACCGGTATTTCGCGCGCCCGCTGCCGGATGCGATCCAGGAACTGCGTGAATCTTTCTATGCCCTGCTGGCGCCCATCGCCAGCGCGTGGTCACAACGGCTGCGCGAGGGCATCGAATTTCCCCCGACACTGCCCGGATTCCTGGCTCGCTGCGCGGCAGCTGGCCAGGACCGGCCCACGCCGTTGCTGTTGCGTTACGGCCCGGGCGATTACAACCGGCTGCACCAGGACCTCTACGGCGGTGTGGTCTTTCCCCTGCAGCTGGTGATCCAGCTCAGCGCGCCCGGTACGGATTTCGACGGCGGTGAGTTTGTGCTGGTGGAGCAGCAGGCCCGCATGCAGTCGCGTCCGCGGGTGGTGGCTTTGCGGCAAGGGGATGGCCTGGTATTCCCGGTGCATCATCGGCCGGTGGCCGGGCTGCGCGGCGACGTGCGGGTGAACATGCGCCACGGGGTGAGTACCATTCACCGGGGCGACCGCGTCGCCCTGGGCGTGATATTTCACGACGCCGACTGAGGCGCGCTCAACAGGCACAATCGCGACCCGATAATGGTTATACTTGCGTCCCGCCAGGCCGGCCGGACCGGCACGTTTTGACAGAGGTTTTTCATGCGCAAATCATTTTCATCCCCTTTGCTGTTTATCATCGCCCTGCTGCTGGCCCCGTCGGCATGGAGCCTGACCAAGACCGAACAGGCCATTGCAGATCGCCTGACGCCGGTTGGCATGGTGTGCATCGAAGGCGATGAGTCCTGTGCAACCGCCGCCGCCCCAGTGAGCGAAGGTCCGCGCAGTGGTGAAGAGGTATACGGCAGCGTCTGCATGGGTTGCCACAACACCGGTGCCGCCGGTGCGCCGAAACTGGGCGATGTGGCTGCCTGGGCGCCACGCCTCGAAAAGGGAATGGAAACGCTGATCAGCAACGCGATTAACGGCATCAATGCCATGCCGGCCAAGGGTGCCTGTGGCAATTGCTCGGACGAAGAAATCACCAGCGCTGTCGAGCACCTGCTCAACAACAGCAAGTAATCCGATCGGCTGATGTAATGCCCGGTGCGCCGGGGCAGATCTCAGGTTGCCGCCGCGGGTGGGCGCGCTGAATCGCCCGCCCCGGCCGGGCCGTCAGAATCGATCAGGCCCGCGCTATTCCTCCAGCATCGCCCGCAGATCAGCCAGCGCATCACGCCCCTGGGCGCGGCGTTGCGACAGGGTCCCGGTGGGGGCCGCTTCACCGTCCAGCCAACTGATATCCTCGCCCGGCAGTTCATCCAGAAACCGACTTGGCTGCGTGTCAATGCGTTTGCCCTGTACCTTGCGGGTGCGCGCAAAAGTCAGGGTCAACGCCTTCTGTGCGCGGGTGATACCCACGTAAGCCAGCCGCCGTTCTTCGGATACATCGTCTGCCTCGATGGTGCTGCGATGCGGCAGCAGTCCTTCTTCCAGGCCGACCATGAACACGCACGGGAATTCCAGTCCCTTGGCCGCATGCAGCGTAAGCAGGTGCACGCGATCGTCTTCCGCGTCGTTCTCCTGGCGATCGAGCAGGTCCTGCAGGCTGAGCGCAGCGACCACGCCTTCCAGTCCTTTCTCGGCCACGTTTTCGCGGCGCAGCATCAGCTCGATATTCTCCAGCAACGCTTCGACGTTGGATACGCGAAAATCGGCCGCGGCGGTGCTGCCCTGCAGGCGCAGGTGCTGCTCGAACTGCAGGTCGTTGAGCATTTCGCGGATGGCGCGCATGGGGTCTTCAGTACCGGCGAGTTCCCGCAACTGGTCGAGCCAGCCGGAAAATTCGCGCAAGCGGTTCGCGGCCCGGGTGCCCAGAACGCCACTCAGCGCCCCATGCTGGCAGGTGCTGTAGAGCGTCTGGTGCAACTCGCGGGAAAAACCGGCGAGCTTTTCCAGTGTGCCGGGGCCGATTTCGCGCTTGGGCGTGTTGATGATGCGCAGGAAGGCTGCGTCGTCATCCGGGTTGGCCAGCAGCCGGATGTACGCGACCACGTCCCGCACTTCCTGGCGGCTCAGGAAAGATGTACCGCCACTGACCTTGTACGGAATCCGGTGGCGCTGAAAGGCCAGCTCCAGCGGACGCGCCTGGTGGTTGCCGCGATAGAGGATGGCGAAATCACGTAGCTTGTAGCGCTGCCGCGCGCGGGCGGACTGGATGTCCACGGCAATGCGTTCGGCCTCGGCCTCTTCGTCATCACAGGGCACCACGCGGATTTCCGGGCCGAAGCCGAGTTCGCTCCACAGCTTTTTTTCGAACAGGTGCGGATTCTCGGCAATCAGCGCATTGGCGACTTTCAGAATGCGCCCGGTAGAGCGGTAATTCTGCTCCAGTTTGACTATTTCCAGGCGCGGAAAATCATCGCTCAGGCGGGCCAGGTTGTCAGGCCGGGCGCCGCGCCAGGCATAGATACTCTGGTCATCGTCCCCGACCACGGTGAAACATTGCCGATGCCCGGTAAGCAGGCGTACCAGTTCGTATTGCGCGGCGTTGGTGTCCTGGTATTCATCGACCAGCAGGTAGCGGATTTTCTGCTGCCATTTTTCCAGTACGTCGCCATCTTCCTGGAACAATTGTGCGGGCAGCAGGATCAGGTCATCCAGGTCGACTGAATTGCAGGTGCGCAGGTAGCGCTGGTAATCGGCGTACCAGCGGGCGATGGCGGCCTCGCCTTCCGATTCTGCGGCGCGTGCTGCAGCTGCCGGCGTCACCAGTTGGTTCTTCCAGTTCGAGATCAGAGCGTGCGCGGTGGGTGCCAGGGCTGCCTGGGCATTGTTCTGTTCCTGGATGATCTCGGTCAGCATGGAGACCGCATCGGTCGGATCGATGATGCTGAACGGGTTGCGCAAATCCAGCTGCCGCGCCTCGCTGCGGAGGATTTCCAGGCCCAGGCGGTGAAAGGTGCAGACCCGCAGTCCGCGCGCTGCATCACCGCGCAATACCTTGCCAATCCGCGCCTTCATCTCGCGCGCGGCCTTGTTGGTAAAGGTCACGGCCGCGATGCGCTCGGCACGCACGCCCTCCTTCTGCACCAGGTGTACGATCTTGCTGGTGATCACCCGGGTCTTGCCGCTGCCGGCACCGGCCAGCACCAACAACGGGCCATCGGTGTGCATCACGGCTTTTTGTTGGGCGGGGTTCAGTTTCAATGTGCAGGCCCGGGGGGAGGGCCGCTTATTCTACCAGCCCGCCCTGCCAGCGCGCGTCAGCAAGCCGGGAAATTCTTAATCCGCGGCATCAGGCGCGACAGATTTCGGTGAGCAGGCTGCCGCCTGGTCGTTATTCCGGAAGAAACTGGCGGGCGCCCTGCACCAGGGCCTGGAACAGGATCACCATCTCGGTGGCCAGGTCGTCAACATCCATGCCGGTGTCGGTAACCAGCCATTCGACGAACAACTCGTTGATCGCACCAACAATGGCGACCGCACTCATGCTGTAATCGCGCGCCGGGATGAAGCCGGCAGCGACCAGGCTGTTGGCATAATCAGCGATCAGGCGGGCAAAGGCATGGACCAGTTTGCGGCGCATGCGCTCCATGCTGTCACTGACGCCCACCGATTCCAGGCACAGGATACGCGCCCGGCGTGGGTCCTCCAGCATGTAGTGGGCAAAGCCGCGCAGCGCGTGGCTGATTTGTCGCGGGGTATCGAGCGAGGGGTCCTGCAGTGACGCGCGGATGACGTCACTGGCCTCGCCCACCAGGGACCGGAACAGGGCGGCCAGTAGTTCCTCGCGGCCACGGAACTGCTCGTAAAAATGGCGGGTGGTCACCTTGGCGGTGCTGCAGATCAGTTCGATCGGTGCGTTCGCATAGCCACGTTCCGCATATAGCTGCAGCGCCGATGATAGTAAGCGCTCACGTCGCTCTTCGCGTAGTTGCTCTGCGGTTAGTCCCTTGTATTTGCGCTTGGAAGGGGTGCGTGGCGGCGACAATTTGCTGGCTCCCGGGGGCATCCGGCTAGTGTGGCATAAAGCAGGAAACCTGTCTTTCCTGATGATTGACGCCCTAACAACTGTTAGGTATATTCCGTCTCAGGTCATATCGGAAAAGATATCTTTTCTATTTATTGGGCCGATTCGATGCAAGTTTGAATAACCAAGGAGACTGAACATGAACAGCCTGTTGCTCCCCGCCCTGGCGGTCGTATATGCCTTCATGCTCTACCGTGGCGTACGCCTGCTGACCTTTACTGCCGTAACCGGCGCAGCACTGCTCGCGCTGTTCGCAACCGGCGCGCTCGGCGTCGCCGGCTTTGCGCTGGCGGCACTGATTTTCACCCCGCTGGCGATCGTCCTCAATACACCCTCGCTGCGTCGGGACACGCTGACCCGTTTCATCTTCGGGCCGTTCCGCAAGGCGCTGCCGGAAATGAACAGCACCGAACGCGAGGCGCTGGATGCCGGCGATGTCTGGTGGGAGGCGGAGATGTTCCGCGGCCGCCCGGACTGGGACCAGCTACACAACTTCCAGCAGACCCAGCTGACCGAGGCGGAAAAGTCCTTCCTCGACAACGAGACCGAAGAACTCTGCCGCATGCTGGATGACTGGCACATCACCTTCGAGCGCCGTGACCTGCCCCAGGAAGTCTGGCGCTTCCTGGGCGAAAAGGGTTTCTTCGGCATGCTGATCGCGAAGGAATGGGGTGGACTGGGATTCTCGCCCTATGCCCAGTCCTGCGTCGTGACCAAGATTGCCACCCGTTCCAACACGGCTGCCGTGACCGTCATGGTGCCCAACTCGTTGGGTCCGGGTGAACTGCTGATGCATTACGGCACGCCGGCGCAGAAAGAAAAATACCTGGGCCGCCTGGCTCGCGGTGAGGAAATTCCCTGTTTCGCCCTGACCGGTGTGGAAGCGGGTTCCGATGCGGCAAAAATTCCCGATGTGGGCGTGGTCGAAAAGCGCGTTGTGGCGGGCGAAGAAGTGCTGGGCCTGCGCCTGACCTTCGACAAGCGCTACATCACGCTGGCACCGGTGGCGACCCTGGTTGGACTGGCGTTCAAACTGCGTGACCCGGACGGTCTGCTCGGTGACCCCGACCTGGTGGATTACGGCATTACCTGTGCGCTGATTCCGCACGACACGCCGGGTGTGGAGATCGGCCGGCGCCACCTGCCGGGCGGTGCTTTCATGAACGGGCCGGTGCGGGGCAAAGATGTGTTTGTGCCGCTGGATGCCATCATCGGTGGCCCGGAAATGGCCGGTAAGGGCTGGCGCATGCTGGTCGAGTGCCTCTCTGCCGGACGCGGCATTTCCCTGCCGGCCAGTGCCACGGCCACCGCCAAGGGCATGTATGCCAGCACCACCGCTTACTCGCGCATTCGGCGCCAGTTCGGACTGCCGATCGGGAAATTTGAAGGTGTGCAGGAAGTGCTGGGCCGTATCGGCGGCATGACCTATCGCATGGAAGCTGCCCGCAACCTGACGGCCAGTGCTGTGCAGGACTGCGCACCCTCCGTGGTGACGGCCATGATGAAATACCACATGACCGAAGCGGCGCGCAGCATCCTCAATGACGCGATGGACGTGCACGGCGGCAAGGCCATACAGATGGGGCCGCGGAACTACATTGCGGCGGCGTACCAGGCGATGCCGGTGGCGATCACCGTGGAAGGCGCCAACATCATGACCCGCAACCTGATCGTGTTCGGCCAGGGCGCGATCCGCTGCCATCCGTATGTGTATCCGGAAATGGAAGCGGCGCGCAATGCGGATTACCAGGCCGGGCTGGCACAATTCGATGAGCTGTTTTTCCAGCACATCGGATTCACCATCAACCGTGGCGTTCGGGCGCTGTTCCTCGGCCTGACGGGCGGTCGCCTGGCACGTTCGCCGGTGGACGGAGAACTCGCGCCCTACTACCGGCAACTGGAACGCTATAGCGCGGCAATGGCTTTTGCCTCGGACGTGGCCATGGCTTCCCTGGGTGGCGGACTGAAGGCGCGGGAGCGGACTTCGGCGCGACTGGGTGACGTACTGAGTCACCTGTACATGGCATCCGCGGTGCTCTGGTATTACAACGACCAGGGTGACCGGGATACCGACCTGGCGCATGCCCGCTGGGCACTGGAGCATTCCCTGGCGCAGATTGACCAGGCATTTGCTGACTTCTGCGCGAATTTCCCGATGCCCGTGGTCGGCCGTGTGCTGAAACTGTTCGTACAACCGCTGGGTCGTCGTCATGTCGGTCCCAACGATCGGCTGAACGCCGAGGTGGCCGACACCATGCTGGCGACGGCGCCGGATGCAGGATTGTTTCAGCGCTACTCGTATGACCTGTCGATGGGGCCGGACAGCGGCGGGCCGGCGGCGGATGTCTTTGCGGCCTGGCACAAGCTGAGCGAGATCGAGCCGGCGTATGAGCGCTTCCTCAAGGCACTCAAGCGGGAGGAGATCAGCGGCGATACGATCGATGTGCAGCTGGCTGCGGCGCTTGAAGCCGGCGTGCTGGACAGCACAGAAGCGGAGGCGATTCGCGAGTACGAGCCGCTGCGGGTGGCGGCGATCGTCACGGACGACTTCAGCAAGCGATACGTGGCGCACCCTGAGCACGAGGTGGTGTCAGTGGACTTTACTGAAGATCCGCAAGGGTCCTTGCGCGCTGCTTCTTAAGGCGTTGCCGCAGAGAACAAAGCCCGGGACCTGTCCCGGGCTTTTTCTTTTCACATGTCGGCGCCGGTTTCCAGTTCGACCAGGCTGTCTTCGAAGTATTTCAGCAGGCGCTGCATGGAGGGCAGCGTGCGCCGGCATGCGGTCAGGCCGACTTCCATCTTGTCGCAGTAACTGGTCAGCGTGATGTTCAGGGCCATGCCATCCATGGGGATGGAAACCGGGTACATGCCCATCAGTTCGGCACCATTCCAGTACAGCGGTTTGCGCGGCCCCGGCACGTTGGAGATGACGACGTTGAACGCCTGGTATTCCGGCAGGATGCCGAGGGCGACCTTCAGGCCGGCCGGTGCGTTCATGAGCGACTGGTAGTAGAAAGTCTCCTTGGGGCTCATGCCCTCGATGCGGCGCTTGCCGTCCTGGATGGAACGGCGGATCACGTCCAGGCGTTTGGCAGGGTCTTCAATGTGCGTGGCGAGGTTGGCCAGCAGCACGCCGACCTGGTTGCCGGAGGAACTCTCATCCTGGCGCAGCGACATGGGCACCATGGCGATCAGCG
>JBFJWR010000023.1:0-16723 GCA_041623535.1 Pseudomonadales bacterium | reverse complement strand
GCCAAATTCAATCTCTGTCGCTTGCGCCGCAGGCTCAGGAAGCCCACTCCCTGAGCAATCTTCGCGGCGCCACCCGACCGTCTTCCAGCACTTCGCCAACGCCGACAAAACGGGGCTGGCTGTGCTCCGAATCAAGCAATCTCACCCAGGCGGCTTCCGGTGCGTCCGTCACCGTCACGGGTTGACCGCGACGTATCGAGTTCAACCCTACCTTGCTGAGGTGTATCCCCGGCCAGTGCAGAACCGGTGTCTCGACCGGCAGCAGCAAGGCATCCAGCGCGTCCATACCGGCCAGTTCGCAGGTTTCGCGCAGCACTTCCATGCCGATCATGCTGTTCTGTCCATACGGCCCGACGCCAATGCGCCGCAAGGACGCAACGACCGCGCCACAACCGAGAATCTCGCCAAGGTCATCCACAATGGTACGCACGTAGGTACCCTTGCTGCAGCGCACGTCCAGTTCCACGTGGTCCGCCTCGGCATGAACCACGCTGATCTCGTATATAGTGACGCGCCGCGTTTCACGCTCCACAACCTTGCCCTTGCGAGCATACACGTACAACGGCACACCATCTTTCTTCAGCGCCGAAAACATGGGGGGCAACTGGTCTACTTCGCCGGTGAACTGCTCAGCGAGAATACCCGGAATGCGCTCCAGCGTGCCGGGCGCAACTTCACGGGTCTCGATCACATCACCATCGGTATCGCCGGAATCGGTACGCACGCCGAGCTTCGCGGTCACCAGGTAACGCTTGTCTGCATCGAGCAGATAACTGGAAAACTTGGTGGCTTCGCCGAGACAAAGTGGCAGCAAGCCGGTCGCCAGCGGATCCAGGCTCCCGGTATGTCCGGCCTTGGCCGCCTGGTAGAGATGTTTAACCTGCTGCAGCGCTGCGTTGGACGTAATGCCGCCGGGCTTGTCGAGCAATACCACGCCCGACACATCACGCTTCGGACGCCGGAACATGGCCTGCGCGTTCCTCACGATTCTTCGTCCTGCGCGGCCTGATCGTCAGCCGTGCCAGCAGCAGGCACCGCATTCTGAATCAGTTCATCCAGCTTGCGGGCGTGCATCGCCGTGGCATCGAAATGGAAACGCAAGCGGGGTATCGACCGCAGCGACATGCGAGACGCCAGCACCGAACGCAGGAACCCGGTGGCACCGCCCAGAACTTTCTCTGAATCTCCGGGCAGGTCGTCGTTCATGCGGGTGTAGTACACATCTGCCCAGGCCATGTCGCGGCTGACTTTCACTTCATTGATCGTGATCATGCCCAGCCTCGGATCGTGCATTTCCTGCTGCACAATAGCGGCCAGTTCACGCTGAATCTGGTCACCGACCCGCTGGGTCCGACTTTCACTGGCCATGCTGCAATCACCCTCAGTTGCCGAGGGTGCGGGCCACTTCTACTGTGCGATAAACTTCGATCTTGTCACCGGGCTTCACATCGTTGTAATTCTTCACCCCGATGCCACACTCCATGCCATTGCGGACTTCGCTGGCGTCTTCCTTGAAGCGACGCAGTGATTCCAGTTCACCTTCATAGATGACCACATCATCACGCAGCACACGGATCGGCTGGTTCCGCTTGACGCTCCCCTCGATAACCATGCAACCGGCAATGTTGCCGTACTTCGGCGAGCGGAAAACATCGCGCACCTCTGCAGTGCCGATTATCTCCTCGCGTATCTCCGGATCCAGCATGCCCTCGAGCATGCCCCGCACGTCATCGAGAATGTCGTAAATCACGCTGTAATAGCGCAGATCCACGCCTTCTTTCTCGATGATCTGGCGCGCACTGGACTCAGCCCGTACGTTGAAGCCAAACAGCAGCGCACCGGATGCGTAAGCCAGCGTGGCGTCGGTTTCCGAGATACCGCCAACCCCACTGGATATGATGCGCGCTTCGGCCTCATCGGTGGAGATGTCGGAAATTGCGCTTTGCAGCGCCTCGAGTGAACCACGCACGTCGGTTTTCAGGACGATATTGAGAACCCGTTTTTCACCGGCCGCGAGCATTTCAAACGGATCGAGCTTGGCGCCGCCGGTCTGCATGGCGATTTTCTCTTCGCGGCTACGCGTGTTGCGGAAATCCGCCACTTCACGCGCCTTGCGCTCATCGGCAACGACCATTACTTCATCACCCGCTTCCGGGCACCCGTTCAGGCCAAGCACTTCGATCGGTGTGGACGGACCAGCCGACTGGATCTGCTTGCCATCTTCATCCTGCATGGCGCGTACCCGTCCATAACAGGAACCTGCCAGCACGATATCGCCGCGCTGCATGGTGCCAGCCTGCACCAACAGGGTGGCTACCGGACCACGACCCTTGTCGACGCGGGATTCAATGACCACGCCCTGTGCAGGGCCATCAACCGGGGACTTCAGTTCCAGCAATTCGGACTGCAGGACGATGGCGTCGAGAAGTTCCGGAACGCCTTCGCCGGTGTGCGCTGATACGTGCAGGAACTGCGTATCGCCACCCCATTCCTCGGAGATCACTTCTTTCTGCGAAAGCTCGTTACGCACCCGCTCCGGATCTGCATCCTCGCGATCCATCTTGTTGATCGCCACCACCAGGGGAACCCCCGCCGCACGTGCGTGCAGGATGGCTTCCTCGGTTTGCGGCATCACGCCATCGTCAGCGGCAACCACCAGCACGACGATATCGGTGCACTTGGCACCCCGGGCACGCATGGCAGTGAATGCCGCGTGTCCAGGAGTGTCGAGGAAGGTGATCTCGCCTTTGTCAGTTTTTACCCGGTAAGCACCAATGTGCTGGGTAATCCCGCCCGCTTCGCCGTTCACAACACGCGACTTGCGAATGTAATCCAGCAGCGATGTCTTACCGTGATCGACGTGGCCCATCACGGTCACTACCGGCGCACGCGGCTCGCCTTCCTGCAAACGGGCCGCGCCCTGCGGCACCGCCACGGCATCTTCAACCGTCTTGGGCGTAACGAGTTTGGCCTGGTGACCCATCTCTTCAATGGCCAGTACCGCGGTATCCTGATCAATCGACTCGTTCAGGGTGGCCATCACCCCCATCTTCATCAGGGTCTTGATAAGCTCGCCCGACTTGATGGACATGCGCTGCGCCAGTTCACCCACCTGGATGGACTGCGGCACTTCGATCTCGCGCACTTTGGGCGCTGTCGGCCGGGCAAATCCATGCTGGTCCTGACCCATTACCTTGTTCAGTACTTTCGGACGCGAAGTGGTGCCCTTGCGAACCACCACCGGCTCGTCGAACTTGCGAGCCACGCGCGCCGGACTGGGCGCAAAAGTTTCAATATCCTTCTGCCACTTCGAACCTTTTTCACGCTCACGCTTGGCGATGGCAGCCTTGCGGGTACGCTCTGCTTCTTCGCGATCTTTCTCTTTCTCGCGCTCGCTCTTGCCACCCTTGCCACGCCGTGTGTCGTTGGCGGGTGCCTTGGCGGGAGCCGGATCGGGAATGATCTTGGGCTTGGCCTTCACTTCAACCGGTTGTTCTACCGGTGTGGCTTCGGCCGGCTCGGTTGCCGGCGTCTCGACCGCACCCGTCTGTGCTTCCGAACCCGCTTCTTCCGGGGCCAGCTGCTCTTCCGGGGTTGCGGGAGCCTCGGCTACCACTTCTTCCTGGGCCTCTTCTTCCACTGCGCCCCGCTTGATGTAGGTACGCTTCTTGCGCACTTCCACGTTCACGGTCTTGTTGCGACCCTGGGTGCCCGTCATCTTGATCGTGCTCAGGCGTTTGCGCTTGAGCGTAATACGCGCCGGCTCTTCGGCCGACTCGCCATGGCTACGCTTCAGGAAAGCCAGCAACAGCTGTTTTTCCTCATCCGTAACCACCTGTTCGGCGCTTTCATGGGAAAGCCCCGCTTCCTTCATCTGCGTCAGCAGGCGCTCAACCGTGGCGCCCACATCCGTAGCTAGTTGCTTAACTGTTACTTCCGACATTCATTCCTCCCGAGTTCGGCCATACCGCACGGCGAACCGTTACTCGTTCTCGAACCAGGGCGCACGCGCCTGCATGATCAAGGCAGCGGCCTGCTCTTCATCCATTGCTTCGATATCCAGCAAATCGTCAACGGCCTGTTCAGCCAGTTCTTCCATGGTCTGGATTCCGTTCATCGCCAGTCGATTGGCCATTTCTTCGGTCATACCTTCCATGGCCAGCAGGTCGTCAGCGGGCTTACGCGCTGCGCGGGCTTCCTGGTTGGCGAGTTCCACCAACAGCAGCTTGTCCTTGGCGCGATCGCGCAATTCATTGACGATGTCTTCATCAAAGCCTTCGATCGCCAGCATTTCTTCCAGCGGTACGTAGGCGACTTCCTCCAGCGAGGTAAAGCCTTCTTCGACCAGCACCCCGGCGAGTTCTTCGTCTACATCCAGCTGCTCGACAAATTTCTTGGCCAGCACGCCGAGTTCTTCTTCCTGCCGGACCGCTGCATCCTCGACGCTCATGATGTTCAGCGTCCAGCCGGTCATTTCGCTGGCCAGCCTGACGTTCTGCCCGCCGCGGCCAATAGCCAGCGGGAGGTTGTCCTCGCTGACGGCGATATCCATGGAGCGGGTATCTTCGTCCACCACAATGGACACCACTTCTGCCGGAGCCAGCGCGTTGATCACCAGTTGGGCGGAATTATCATCCCAGAGCACGATATCGATGCGCTCACCGCCCAGTTCGTTGGACACCGCCTGCACGCGGGAACCGCGCATACCGACACAGGCGCCGATCGGATCAATACGCTGATCGTTCGATTTCACTGCAATCTTGGCGCGCGCACCGGGATCACGGGCGGCACAACGGATCGAGATGATCTGCTCGGCAATTTCCGGCACTTCAATCTTGAAAAGCTCAACCAGCATTTCCGGGCAGGTACGCGACAACATCAGCTGCGGACCGCGCAGGTCGCGCTGAATGTGATGCAGGATTGCGCGCACGCGGTCGGAGATACGAAAGATCTCCCGCGGAATAATCTGTTCGCGGGGCATGATGCCCTCGGCATTGTTACCGAGGTCGACAATGATGTTGTCACGGGTGACTTTCTTCACCGTGCCATTGACCAGTTCGCCTATACGGTTCTCGTAGGCCTTGACGATCTGGTTCCGCTCGGCCTCGCGCACTTTCTGCACGATGACCTGTTTCGCAGCCTGCGCTGCGATACGGCCGAACGCCACCGATTCAACCGGCTCTTCAACCACGGCACCGACTTCGAGGGCGGGATCGCGCTCATGCGCTTCGCTCAGGTACAGCACGCCTTCCATATTCTCGACTTCAGCGTCATCGGCAACGACGTCCCAATACCGGAACGTTGAGTAGTTACCGGTCTTGCGATCGATGCTGACGCGGATATTCACGTCCTCCGAATAACGGCGCTTGGTAGCTGATGCCAGTGCCAGTTCCATCGCTTCGAAAATGGTTTCCTCGGCAACGTTTTTCTCGTTGGAGACCATTTCGATGACATTCAGCAAATCCTTGTTCATCTGGCCCTGTGCAGGACTGGCAATCGCTGGTTCACTCATCTGTTAATGCCTTCACTCACCTGGCACTAGACGTGCCTTCTCTATGACTGCAAACGGAACGACATACTCGTCGTCCCCACCTGTTCGTATCACCAGATCACCGTCTGCGACGGCAATCAGTTCACCCGAAAAATTCTTGCGGCCGGATACCAGTTCTGCAGTTCGCACCCTGACCTGCCGGCCGACGTACTGCTCGCACTGTTCGGTGCTAAACAACCGGCGATCACTGCCGGGAGAAGACACTTCGAGTACGTATTCACCGGGAACCGGGTCTTCGACCTCCAGAACGACGCTGACCTGCCGGCTGACCCGTTCGCAATCTTCCAGGCCAATGCCAGCCTCGGAATCAATGAACAGGCGCAAAATCGGTTGCCGGGTTGGCCCTGCCAACTCGACCCCCCATAACTGACATCCCAGGGTTTCGATTACCGGCCCAAGTACTGCCGTAAGCCGTTCAAGACGCTGATCCCGCATTGCTACCTACCTGGTGCGAACCAGACCCGCAAACAAAAAATGGGCCAGCAGGCCCACTTTCCGATCAACAAAAAACCCCTTCGAAAAGGGGTTTCTCGCTCTGAAAACCTCTAAAAGTGGTAGCGGGGGCAGGATTTGAACCTACGACCTTCGGGTTATGAGCCCGACGAGCTACCAGGCTGCTCCACCCCGCATCACGTTAAGGTGGGCGATTATATGTATCTCGAAATTCCGGGTCAAGGTGAATTATCGCCCGAGTCATTCACCAGCCAACAAACCCGAAAATAAAATGGTGCCGAAGGCCGGACTTGAACCGGCACGGCTTGCGCCACTGCCCCCTCAAGACAGCGTGTCTACCAATTCCACCACTTCGGCATAAAAGGAAATCGTATTTTATTGCGGTGGAGTCGGCGCCGGAGCATCCGATTCCATCACGGGACCCGGCTTTGCAACTGGCGGCATCACCGAATCAACCTGGGCCGCGTCTTCAGCGTCCAGGGCTTCCTGCAGCACTGCAGGCGTCTCATTATCGACAGCGGGCACAACCGGCACATCCAGATTGCCGCCCTCCTGTCGCAACAGTTCCTTGATCTTCGCCGGCACCTCGGCTTCCGCCGGGACTTCAATCCGGAACTCGTCGGATACCTTGGCCTTGTCGCTGGCAATCATGGCCAGGCCAAAGCTGGTCATGAAGAACCCGAAGGCCAGAAAACCCGTCGCCCGCGCCAGGAAGCCGACCGTCCCGCCACTGCCAAACAGGGTTTGTGACGCACCACTGCCGAAGGAAGCGCCCATTTCGGCACCCTTGCCCTGCTGCAGCAGGATCAGCGCGACCAGGGCCACCGCCAACAGGACGTGCACAATCAGAATTGCCTGCTCCATCGAATTCTCTTACCTCTACTTACAGATCCGCCGCCTGGCAGATCTTTGCAAAATCATCGGCCTTGAGCGAAGCGCCCCCGACCAGTCCGCCGTCTATGTCCGGCATCGCAAACAGTTCTGCGGCGTTGTCCGCCTTCACACTGCCGCCGTAAAGTATCCGCACGCCATTTGCCAGGGTGGCATCTGCCTGGCTTACCTGGCCGCGCAAAAAGGCATGTACTGCCTGCGCCTGCTCAGGGGTGGCCGTAAGACCCGTGCCTATGGCCCAAACCGGTTCGTAGGCAATCACCAGCGTACCCAGTCGCCCGGCACCCAGCCCATCCAGCACTGCCCTGAGCTGGCGAGCCACTACCGCCTCGGTATCCCCGGCTTCACGCTCGGCCTGCGTTTCACCGACGCAGAGGATGGGCACCAGGTCAGCATCCAGGGCGGCCTCGACCTTGGCCACAACCCGCTCGTCGGTGTCACCGAACAAGGTCCGGCGCTCGGAATGCCCGATAATCACGTATTCGCACTGGCAATCACGCAGCATTGCCGCTGATGTCTCGCCGGTGAACGCCCCTGCCTCGTACTCGCTGACATCCTGCGCACCGGCATGCAGATTGCTGTCCTGCACGGTGCCGGCCACGGCCCGCAACATCACGAAGGGCACGCAAACCACCATATCTGCTTCCACATCAGCCACTTGCGGCTGCAAATCGGCAAGCAGCTCGCGGGCAAAGGCGAGCCCGCCATGCATTTTCCAGTTTCCAGCGACCAGTGGACGTCGACTCACGGCAGAAATTCCAGCGTGCAGGGGGCGCAGATGGTACCCAAGTGACTGCCTACTGACAACAAAATGGTTCCGTTTTGAACATCGGGCCGGAGAAATAAATCATCACCCGGCCATGAACTGAAGCCTGATACCCGTGTTCCGGGGCATGTTCTGGCCGACCGCGCAGCGCCGGACCCACGATCAGGAGGCAAAAGCCGCCTCCACATGCGCGGCAAGCTGCGTGGCCAGGCGCTCGACCTCGGCAGCCTCCTCGCCTTCAACCATGACCCGGACCACCGGCTCGGTTCCGGAAGGCCGCAACAGCACGCGTCCGCGATCGCCGAGTTCGGCCTCCACTTCCTTTACTGCCTTTTGGACCTTCTCATCGGCCAGCACGTCCGCATCAGAGCCGAGACGGACATTGATCATCTTTTGCGGAAACTTCTGCATGCCATGTTTAAGGTCATGCAGGGATTCATCGGCGCGCAGCAGTGCCACCAGGACCTGCAATGCAGCAACAATGCCATCCCCTGTACTTGTCACCGAGCGGCACACGAGGTGACCGGAAGTCTCGCCACCCAATTGCCAGTTTCGGGCGGCCAGTTCGGCCATTACGTAACGATCGCCCACCTTGGTTCGACAAAAATCGATGCCGAGCACACGCATGGCGATTTCCAGGCCCAGATTGCTCATCTGCGTACCAACCACACCACCGTCCAGTTTGCCGACCTGGAACCGGTCGCGCGCAATCAGGAACAACAGTTCGTCGCCGTCCACGATCTCGCCCTTGTGATCCACCATGATGACGCGGTCGCCATCGCCATCAAAAGCAATCCCGAGATCGGCGTGCTCATCAATCACCCGCTGCCGCAGCGCTTCGGGGGACGTCGAGCCGCATTTCTCGTTGATGTTCAGGCCGTCCGGATGGACGTTGATGGAGATCACGTTGGCGTTCAGTTCCCGGAACACACCGGGAGCCACCTGGTAGGTGGCGCCATTGGCGCAATCGAGCACGATTTTCATACCGTGCAGGTCGGTCGCTGCCGGGATGGTGCTCTTGCAGAATTCGATATAACGGCCCGTCGCATCGCTGATGCGGGCAGCCTTGCCCAGCAGGTCAGGCGCCACCGTCGTCATGGGTTGCTCAATCTGGTGTTCGATCTCGCGCTCCACCTCGTCGGCCAGCTTGGTGCCGGCCTGGGAGAAAAACTTGATGCCGTTGTCGGGATAGGCGTTATGCGAGGCGCTGATCACGATCCCCGCCTGGGCCTTGAAGGTCCGCGTGAGATAGGCAATGGCCGGCGTGGGCATCGGGCCAAGCAGGCGGACGTTGACCCCGGCCGCCGACAACCCGGCTTCCAGGGCCGATTCAAACATGTAGCCCGAAATCCGGGTGTCCTTGCCGATCAGGATCTTGCTGTTGGGCTTGCTGGCAAACACCTTGCCAACCGCCCAGCCCAGCTTGAGCATGAACTCGGCAGTTATCGGCTCTTCGCCAACGGTGCCACGGATACCATCGGTACCAAAATATTTCCTGGTCATGTCTGCTCCATCTGGTGCACCGCCGCCCAGATTTTCAGGGCGTCCACGGTCGGACCCACATCGTGCACCCGGATAATACTAGCACCCCGTTCCGCGGCCAGAATCGACGCCGCCACGCTGCCGTGCAGTCGCCCCTCGACCGGCCGCCCGTCCAGCAACTGGCCAAGCATCGATTTACGGGAAATCCCTGCCAGCAGCGGATACCCCAACCCGGCAAGTTCCGGCAGTCCGGCAAGCAACGCCAGGTTGTGTTGCAGTGTTTTGCCGAAACCGAACCCCGGATCCAGCACGATACGCGCATCCGGAATTCCGGCCTGGCGGCAGGCCGCAACCCGGCCCAGCAGAAAGGCCTGAACCTCGGCCAGCACGTCGCCATACTCAGGATTGGCCTGCATGCTGCCGGGCTCGCCCTGCATATGCATCAGGCAGACCCGCACCTCGCTGGCCGCAACCACCTGCAAGGCGCCGGGGCGCTGCAGCGCGCGCACATCATTGATCATGCGGGCGCCGAGCCGTATGGCCTCACGCATCACTTCGGGCGCACTGGTATCCACCGAGACCGCCAGTGGCAGTTCCTCCCCGATCCGCTCTACCAACGGCAGGACGCGGTCCATTTCTTCCTGCAGGGTGGGCGTCGCGGCACCCGGGCGCGTCGATTCACCCCCAACATCGACCCAGTCCGCACCTTCAGCCTGCATGGCCTCCGCATGACGCAATGCGGTATCCAGGGACTTTCCCTGCGACTCCGGCGCGAACCATCGGCCACCATCAAAAAAAGAGTCCGGCGTAACGTTGAGGATGCCCATCACGGCCGGCATGGCATTCCCGTGCAATGCGTCAGAAGCGGGCGCCGCAGGAATGCTGCTCATTGCTCACCACAGCGCGACAGGAGTTCCACTTCGGTAGCGCTGAGCAATTCGCGGGGTATGACATGAAACAGGGTGGTCATCGGGTAGATCAGCACCATCTCGGGATAGACAGAGACTTTTTTCAGCTCATCAAAACGATAGCGTGCCTCACCGTTCTCTGAACGAAGATGCAGGCCCTCTTCAGTGATCTCGAAAAACTGTTCCCGGTGCAGCAGGGGATTGCGACGAAAAACGCGACGAAACAACCAGCGGTTGATCATTGGCGTGATACCGAAGAAGAAAAACGCCAGGACCAGGTAAAGCAACAGGACTTCGATCCACAACTTTTCACCCGCACCGACCCATGGGATCAATATCATCAGGGGCAGGAGGCACAGCAGGATCAGCAGTCGGCGCCGGTTTTTCGCAAACGCATGGACGCTGCCCTGAACGAACAGTTGCTCGGTGATGAAATAACTGCGCACCGGCGGCATCCCCCACATAAAAAGGGCAGGGATAACCCTGCCCTTGCACATTCTGTTTGCCCTGCTGTCCGCCGCGCCCGGCGTCAGCCAGCGCTACCGGCTAGTGCTCGCCGGCCGGACCGCCCACCTTGGCTCCCGGCACTTCATCAGTGTCTGTATCGGGCGCAGCTTTCTTCTTTTCACCCGTTTCGGCGCCCGGGCCAGACTCGCCATCATCCCAGTCTTTCGGCGGACGTGGCGGCCTGCCTTCCATGATGTCATCGATCATGTGCGCCTCGATGGTTTCATACTTCATCAGCAAATCCGACATCGCGTGCAGCTTGTCGATATTCTCCTGCAGCAGGCGCTCGGCAGTCGAATAACACTCGTCGATGATGCGACGCACTTCTTCATCGATGTGCTTGGCGGTATCCGGCGATATCGACTTGTGCTGTGTATAGGAACGGCCAAGAAACACCTCGCCGTCTTCCTCTTCATAGGTCAGCGGCCCCATGCGTTCGGACAAGCCCCATTTGGTCACCATGCTGCGCGCCATCTCGGTGGCCCGCTGGATGTCATTCGACGCACCGGTCGTGATGCCGGACTTGCCAAGGATCATTTCTTCGGCAATACGCCCGCCAAACAGGCTGCAGATCTTGCTCTCGATCGACAGCTTGCTGTGGCTGTAGCGATCTTCTTCAGGCAGGAACATCGTCACACCGAGGGCCATGCCCCGCGGGATGATGCTCACCTTGTACACGGGGTCGTGCTCGGGCACCAGGCGCCCGACGATGGCGTGGCCGGCCTCGTGGTAGGCCGTATTACGCTTCTCTTTTTCCGACATGACCATGGATTTGCGCTCGGCGCCCATCATGATCTTGTCCTTGGCCAGCTCAAACTCGTTCATGGAAACAAGTTTGCGATTACCCCGGGCGGCAAACAGCGCTGCCTCGTTCACCAGGTTGGCAAGGTCTGCCCCGGAAAAGCCAGGGGTACCACGCGCAATCACGTGTGGCTCCACGCCTTCGGCAATCGGCACCTTGCGCATGTGCACTTTCAGAATCTGCTCACGGCCGCGAATATCCGGCAGACCGACCACCACCTGGCGATCGAAGCGACCCGGCCGCAACAGGGCGGGATCCAGCACGTCGGGGCGGTTGGTGGCAGCAATGACGATGACGCCATCGGTTCCGGAAAAGCCATCCATTTCGACCAGCAACTGGTTCAGCGTCTGCTCGCGTTCGTCGTGCCCGCCGCCCAGTCCGGCGCCACGATGCCGGCCCACAGCGTCGATTTCATCGATGAAGATGATGCAGGGCGCCTGTTTCTTGGCCTGCTCAAACATGTCGCGCACACGGGAGGCGCCGACACCGACAAACATCTCGACGAAATCGGAACCGGAAATGGTGAAGAAGGGCACCTTGGCTTCGCCGGCAATGGCGCGCGCGAGCAGCGTTTTACCCGTACCGGGGGGGCCAACCATGAGCACACCGCGCGGAATCCGCCCGCCGAGGCGCTGAAATTTTCCCGGATCCCGCAGGAACTCGACCAGTTCGCGCACGTCTTCCTTCGCTTCATCGACGCCCGCCACATCGGCAAACGTGGTCTTGTTCTGGTCTTCCGGCATCAGCCGCGCCTTGGACTTGCCGAAGGCCATCGGGCCACGCCCGCCGCCACCGCCGCCCTGCATCTGGCGCATGAAAAACATGAACACAGCGAGGATCACCAGGATCGGGAAGCAGGCCACCAGCAATTGCGTCCAGAGACTTTGCTGCTCCGGCTGACGACCTTCAACGACCACGTTGTTCTCGAGCAGGTCGTCCATCAGTTTCGGATCCTGCACGGCAGGCCGCACGGTCTCGAAACGCTCGCCATTCTTGCGTTCACCGATAATCGTATAGCCATCCACCACCACGCGGCTGATCTGGCCGCGCTGCACTTCCGTGACAAATTCGGAGTAGCCGATCTTGTGCGGCGATGGCTGCACGTTAAAGTTGTTGAACACCGTCAGCAGTACTGCCGCGATGATCATCCAAAGAATCAGATTTTTCGCCATATCGTTCAAAACGTACCCCCGGTATCGAAGCGCTCCACAGTCGGGTTGCGCCCCGCAATATCACTTAAATCAGCTTACACCAGAACCTGTCACCAAACATGCCCCTACGCGCCACGAAACCCGCGCGCGAGCAGGTACACTTCCCGGGATCGATCACGTGAAGCACGCGGTTTGCGCGTCTTCAGTTCGCAAAATGCGGACCGCATGTCGGCGCGCAGGGCTTCCAGTCCTTCACCCTGAAAAATCTTGACCAGGAAATCGCCACCCGGCTTCAGGGTTTCGAGGGCAAATTCCAGCGAGAGTTCCGCGAGCAGCATGGCACGTGGCTGATCTATGCCCTTGTTACCACTCATATTGGGGGCCATATCTGACATTACAAGGTCCAGCGGCGCACCGCCGAGCACTGCACGCAGTTGCTCCAGAACCCCGCTCTCGGAAAAATCGCCCTGGATAAAGTCCACACCGGCCAGTGGATCCATCGGCAACAGGTCACAGGCCACGACACGACCCTGGTCGCCCACCAGGTCCACCGCCAGTTGCGACCAGCTGCCCGGCGCCGCGCCCAGGTCAGCAACGCGCATACCCTTGCGGAGCAGTTGGTCTTTTTCCTGGATCTCCAGCAACTTGAAGGCCGCCCGGGACCGATACCCGCGCGCACGCGCTTCCTTCACGTAGTGATCGGACTCGTGCTCAGCCAGCCAGCGGTTACTGCTTCCTGATCGGCCCAAAGCTCACCACCTGTTCTTCAACAGCAAAAAATTGACAATTAAACCCTGCGGACGACACTCCAAGGGTCCGTCACTTTAATGCAAATCACGGGTCAGAGGCGCAAAAGCACGTGAAAAAGACGCTGATACGCATCGTTTCCGCCCTGCTGGCACTGACCCTGCTACTGGTCGTCTGGATTTACACAGACCGCGAACTGAACCCGCCCGGCTTTGAAACGGCCGGCGAGTACAGCACGGCCACTATCCCGCCGGAGCGCACCAGCCAGTTCGCCGCGCGCCAGGCGCAGGCCCGGCAGCAGCTCGGCATCACCGACCCGCGGCAGATCCTGTTTGGCGACCTGCACGTGCATACAACCTTTTCGATGGATGCCTTTGCCTGGAGCATGCCCCTGATGAACGGGATCGGCATGCACCCACCGGCCGACGCCTGCGACTATGCCCGCTTCTGCTCGCGTCTCGATTTCTGGTCGACCAACGATCATGCCGAAAGCCTGACGCCACGCCACTGGGAAATGGTCCGGGACATGGTGCGGCAATGCAACAGCGTGTCCGGCGACCCGGCCAACCCGGAAATGGTCACCTTCCTGGGCTGGGAGTGGACCCAGATGGGCAACACGCCGGAAACCCATTACGGCCATCGCAATGTGATCCTGCTCGAACAGGATCACGACAAGACGCCGGCACGCCCGATCACCTCGGGTGGCATCGCCCTGCATGCGATGAAAAATGATCCGCAACCGTGGCTGCAGAAAGTCACCGCACCCTACTTCTCGCTGCCTTTCGATGGCAAGAACCGGCAGATGCTGAAGAACCTGTATTACAAGCAGGACTACCTGCGCGAGCAGGAACTCTGCGCCAATGACCGTCCGTCGCCGGAGTTACCGGCAAACTGCATTGAACACGCCGACACACCGGGCGATCTGCAGCGCAAGCTGCGCGAATGGGGAGCGCCCAGCCTGGTAATCCCCCACGGGACCACGTGGGGGTACTACACCCCGCCCGGAGTAAAGTGGGACAAACAGCTGACCCGCAGCCAACATGATCCGGAGCTGCAGTCCCTGATCGAGGTCTACTCGGGCCACGGAAACTCCGAGGAGTACCGCGACTGGCGGGCCGCCGCGACCGATGCGGAGGGCAATCTTTCCTGTCCGGAAGCGACGGACAACCACCTGCCCTGCTGTCAGCGGGCCGGGCAGATCATTGCATCACGTTGTGAAGACCCGGGCTCCACGGAGTGTGCGGAGCGGGTCGATACCGCAAAGCTGAACTACCTGCGGGCCGGTCGCGGTGGTCGCCTGACGCTGCCCGGGGTCAAGGCGGAAGAGTGGCTCAATTGCGGGCAGTGCACGGACTGCTTCATGCCGGCCTTCAACTACCGGCCCGGCAACTCGGTGCAGTACATCATGCAGCTGAGCAACAACGAACAGAAGGACGAGAACGGAAAGCCACTGCGCTTCCGCTTCGGCTTCATCGGATCCAGCGACAACCACCTGGCTCAACCTGGTACCGGACAGAAAGAGATTGGCCGCCACCTGACCACCGACACATCGGGCCCCGCCACCCGCCTGATTCGCAAATCCTTCTTTGACCGGCCGGAACCGAAATCCGACCCACGCCATTCAGTGGCTTTTGACCTGGAGAAGACCAGTTACAACTTCCTGCAGGTGAATGAAACTGAACGGCAGGCGGCGTACTTCATGACCGGCGGCCTGGTCGCGGCGCACAGCGCCGGCCGTGACCGCCACTCGGTCTTCGCCGCACTACAGCGCAAGGAAGTCTATGGGACTTCCGGCCCGCGCATCCTGCTCTGGTTCAACCTGCTGCAAGCCGATGGCAGCAGCCTGCCCATGGGTTCAGAACTCGAAACAAACGCGACGCCTCGCTTCCGGGTACAGGCGCTGGGTGCCTTTGAACAGCAGCCCGGCTGCCCCCAGGAAAGCATCGACGCGCTGGGCGCGGAACGCCTGCAGTACATGTGTGGCGGCGAGTGCTACAACCCGGGTGATGCCCGCATCCCGATCGAACGGGTTGAGATCATTCGCATCCGGCCACGCCAGCACGCCGGCGAGAATGCGGGCAGGCTGATCGAAGACCCCTGGAAGGTATTCCAGTGCAAACCCGATGATCGCGGCTGCAGCGTGGAGTTTGAAGACCCCGATTATGCCCGGGATGGGCGGGACACGCTGTACTATGCCCGGGCGCTGCAGACCCCGACCCCGGCCATCAACGGCAAACCCATCCAGTGTGTGCGGAAGGATGAGCAGGGCCAGTGCCTGGAGGTGCGGGCCTGCTGGGGAGATGACCGCGTACCCCTGGATGACGACTGCCTGGATGATGTCCACGAGCGCGCCTGGTCCTCGCCCATCTTCCTCGACTGGAGCACTGCAACCCCTGAAACGGTGGACCTGGCTGCGGAGCCTGCCGAAGATGGCTGAAGCGCCCCGCCTGCCGGCCTGTGAACAGGATGACGCGGACCCCGGATTCCGCTACAGTGCGCGCCGTTTGATCAACCGGACAACCCTATCGTGAAAATCTCCCCCGAACAGCGCCGCAAGATGCGTGGCATCGGCCACACGCTCAAGCCCGTGGTCCAGGTGGGGCAACACGGACTCAGTGATAACGTGGTGCAGGAAACAGACCGCGCGCTGAGCGACCACGAGCTGATCAAAATCCAGATGCCAGCAGGCGAGCCGCGGGTGCGGAAAGAGTTGATCGAGTCCCTGTGCAAAAAGTGCGGCGCCGAACTGGTGCAATCCATCGGCCGCGTCGCGCTGATCTACCGCGCCAATCCCAACGCCAACCCCAAGCTCTCCAACCTGCAGCGGGATCTCGGCTAGCCACCCCGCCTTGCGTGTCCCGGCCCGGGAACCCATGCTACCCCGGATCACGAACCGCCCCGGCTGAACCGGGGCCAGGCCGGAGGCAGCAGATGCACAGGGCGCAGAAAGACCAGCAGTTCACCCTCTACGGCATGGATCACTCGTATTACACGGGCAAGGTCCGGGCCTACCTGCGTTACAAGAACATCCCGTACCGGGAAGTGTTATCGACGCTGTGGATCTACCGGCGTTTTATCGAGCCACGTACCGGCGTTCGTTTCATTCCGGTTGTGCAGACGCCCGAAGACGTGGTCATACAGGACACGACCGAGATCATCGAAGCCCTGGAACAACGGTTTGCCGAACGGGCCATATTACCGGACACACCCCGACAACGAATGGTTGCCCTGCTTTTCGAGGTGTACGCGGACGAGTGGTTCCTGCTGCCGGCCATGCACTACCGCTGGAATTACCTGGACCGCCATGAACCCTGGCTGATGGAAGAGTTCGGTCGCGTCGGCGGCGATTTTCTGCCTGCCGTGGTACGCCGGCAGATCGGACGCAAGGTGAGTCGGTACTTTCATGGCGCGCTGCCCAACCTCGGCATCACCGCGCGCACCGGCCCGGCGATTGAAAGCTGGTTC
>JBFJWR010000022.1:0-16789 GCA_041623535.1 Pseudomonadales bacterium | reverse complement strand
GTCCAGTCCGGCAGGAAGGCAACGTGGAATGATTCCCGCGCCGGCAAGGGCGTCACACGCACCTTGCACTCCGTGATGATGCCCATGCGCCCTTCCGAGCCCATGAACAACTCGCGCAGGTCGGTGCCGGCGCTGGATGCCGGAAACGTCGGAATCTCCATGGTGCCGACCGGTGTTTCCACCCGGCCGCCGGCAAATACCTGCTCGATACGCCCGTAACGCAGCGACTGCTGACCACTGGAACGGCTGGCCACCCAGCCGCCGACGGTCGACAGTTCAAAAGATTGCGGGAAATGTCCGAGCGTGTAATCGCGCCCACGCAACAGTGCTTCCAGTTCCGGCCCGGCAATGCCGGCGCCGAATGTCGCAATCTGGCTTTCGGTGTCCAGGTCGATCATGCGATTCATGCGTGTCAGCGCGATGGTCAGTACCGGTGTATCCCCGGCTTCGGGATTGATATGACCAACGACGCTGGTGCCGCCGCCGTACGGAATGACGTGAAACTTTTCCTTGGTGGCGAAGCGAATCAGTTCCGCCACTTCCTCGCTGCTTTCCGGAAGTGCCACGCCATCCGGAAAGGTATCTACCTTGCCGGAACGGGTGTCCAGCATGTCTGGAAGCGACTGGCCGCGCGCATGGCGAACGCGAATCTCGGCATCCGTCTGAATCAGTGGATGCTCCGGCAGCCGGCTGGGAGGCACCAGGGCCACCACGTCCGCCAGTGAAGCATCCGGCAGTCGCTGCGGGGGGCCGATCCGTTCGCGCAAGAAGTCCAGGCCACCATCCGGCAGTGGATAATTGTTGTCCTCGTCGCCCCATCCGTTCCATCGTCGCATTTCAGCGCCCCGCCTTACTGTGTAATTGATCCATGAGCATAGGCAGACCCCGGTAGCGAAACAAGCCACCGGTACTGCAGTAACTGCTTAAGCCGATTTTTCAGGCCGGAAGGCGTAACCAGTCCAGCGCGGATGGTTCGTCGCGGAACACCTCGAAAGAAAGATTGCGCTTCTCGCCCTCACTCTTGGCAAACAGGATGTCAGTCTGCGACTGGTCGGAAATAATGGCAGCGATGCGCAGGGAATGCGGTATTTCCCGCATGATCTGCACCAGGTCGAAAACCGGCGCGTGCTGAAGTTCCCGGGCGTCCACCAGCAACTCGCGCACCGCGGATTGCGCGAGGTGATCGAGCACCTGCGCCAGTGCCGGAATCATGTCCGACAGGCGAACCGTCCCAGTCGCGACCGCTCGAATGACCCGTGCGCCCGAATCCAGTTCCACGGTCAGGGACATACAGGCAAGCCTTCGATCATTGCGCCCCCTGTTGGGCCTGCTCGCCGAGGAGTCGTTCCCGCGCGCCCTGGTGCCCTACCAGGGTATGCACCTTGCTGAGCGGCGGCGGTGGAGATGGCTGGCCGCCGTAAAAGTCGATCAGCCCGCGCGCGACCTGCACACTCTCGGGGCTGAAGTAGAGATCCATTCCATGGCCGGGGTGTGATGCACTGAACAGGGCCATGTCCTCGTTGCCGACCCGTTCGTACAACGCCTGGAACTGCCGGACCAGGCAATCCTGTTCGCGGCGGGCGAGACGGTGTTCATCCAGAAATACGCAATACCATTTCATCAATTCAGTATAGAACCAAGGCGACCCCGACGCGGGCCGCTTCAGTCAGCCGTCGGCCCGGCGAGAAAGCGCTGCAGCGTGACCATGTCGAAGGGCCAGCCCAGTTCTCCGCCATCCGGGCGCACGATGACCGGAATCCGTATCCCGTAGATATCAATCAATTTTGCATCTTCAGCGATGTCCACCGCCTGCCATTCGGCAGCGGCCTGATTCAGCAGTTGCTCTGCAGCTTCGCAGAGGTGACATCCGGCCGTTGTATATAAAACCAGCATATCAATCGCCTGATTTACCGGGAGTCTGGTCGGATTCCCCGCTCCTGACCGCGGCCACGGCCACATCCTGCTCACCGCTGACCGAAGCAGTCACCAGCTTGCGCCGCCACAGCCCGTTGGCGCTGTATTGGGCCCAGCCCCAGCGCAACCAGCCCAGCAGGGAAACGGCCAGCCACAACGACCAGGCCAGCATGGTGACGCGATACAGCCACATCGGCGCCGACACCACCCAGCCATGCGGCAATTGTGCCGCGCTGAAATCCTGGTACCAGCGCAACAGGCGTCCACCGGAGCCGTTGCCGACGATCTGCATGTCCGGTTGCGAGAGCAGCCCGGCCGGAATGCTGCCGAGCAGCGAGCCGATTGCCAGTGCGCTGAGCAGCGCCAGCCCGATCTGCATCAGGTTGAAGTAGTCGCGGCGTATCCCGGTATCCATTTTCCCCCGGCGCGCGAGCAGGAAAAACCAGCCGACCACGAATATCGCCGCCGCGATCGTCTCGGTGGCCAGCATGGCCGCGCCCAGCAACATCCATTGCCAGCTACGCAACGGCGTGGTGCCACTCCGTCCCAGCGCGACGGAAACCAGCACAACGACGACCAGCACGCCCCAGAACAGCACCGCTGGCCCGATCTGCGGGCCCCCGGTGAGCAGCAGCCAGCGATCCGCCGGCATGTGCAGTTCCATATTGATATTAGCGGCCGGATGGCCAAGATCCGGCGCCGGTGTGCGGGTCAGCCACCCGACCGCCTGGGTCTGGCGCCAGGTCACTTCAGCCTGCAGCGTACCCGGGTGCAACGGAATCCGGACCCGGTCGCGCCGTTGCGGCAGGATCTGCGGAGCACCGTCGACGACCAGCGCATGCAGTTGCGCGCCGGCGGGCAGCGGAAACTCGTAATCCCCGCCCTGGCTGCTGCGCAGCGACAGTCGCAGGCGCGTTTCCGAATTGCGCTTGCCCGGGGTATGCACCAGTTGAGCCGACTCCAGGGTCAGGGTGGGACCGGCAATCGCGACCGGCTTGCTGATGCGCAGCTGCAGGGTCTCGCCCGGCCATGGCTGCCAGGCACTCACACCGGGACGGCGCGCGCCATCCTCCAGCACCGGCGCCAGGCCGGAATGTTCGATATGCCAGCGTTGATCCGCCTGCACCCGCCAGCGCTCCACCCAGTGGGCTTCCTTGCCAGCCTGCAATTCCAGCGCCTCCACGGGATCCAGCACGCTGGTCCAGGCAAAGGAATGCTGCCTGGCACCCAGCACCACGCGCACGTTGCCATCCTGTATCGTCAGCCCTGCTGTGGTGACGCGTTCGCCCGGCCACAGCGGCAGGGTTGCGTGAATAGGACCCTGTACCGGCGCCACCCGCACCACGCGCGAATGCAGACGCCATTCGTCGGCCAGCGTCAGGGTGCGGTCCACGCGCAGAAAAACCGGGGCCGGATCGGGGAACAACTCGCTGACCGTATCCGGTTCCACGCGTGATGGCTGCAAACGCTGCAGGGACAAACTGTTGGACTGCAAGCGTCCGTCGGCAATTCCGGACACCTGCCAACCCGTTGCGCTGGCTTCGGCACTGCGCGGTTTCAGCGGGAACTCCAGCGCCACTTCATCCATGCCGCGCAGAGCGCCACGCAAGCGCACCACATGGCGGCCACTACCAACCTGCACGTGCGGCACCTGTTGGGCATCACGTTGTATGCGTGCCTCCTGGCTACGCCCGTCGGTGAATAATTCCCAGGTTTCCGGTCGCCAGCCCTGCCGGCCGTGCGGCAGCGGGATGGACACGTTTTCGCGGGCAATGATGTCGAGTTCCAGCAGCAATGCATCTTCTTCCACCCGCACGCGCAGGGCGGGCAGATCGGCACAGGCTGGCAGGCACTGCGGCGGTTCCAGCAAACGCTTGCGCAGTTCTTCCAGGTATTCCGGCGGTGGAAAATCGGCGGCCTGTGCGGAGCCTGACGGCTGCAAAAGCAGGCCTCCGGCAGTCAGCAGCACGATCAATGCTGCGCCAGCACCCTTGTTGCCGGCGCCCAGTTCCGGATCACGAAATGCCCAGCGCCCCTGGCGCCGGAATTCGTGCAGCACCAGGATCAGGGCCAGCGCCGCGTACAGGGCAACGGCAAGAAACCGCAGGCCACGATTCAGCCACGGTGGCATGTAGTAGATGCTGAGTTCCTCGTCGCTGGCCAGTGGCCCGTTCCAGGCAATCTGCACCCGTCGCCACTCCCATGCCGGCAGGCCCGGTCCGGTCTGAATCAGCGCACCGGCATCGTAACCACGCGACGGGTCGGACTCCCGGACCTTGTCTTCCAGTGCGTAGACCGCCCCGGCACCACCGGGCATGCGCGGCATGGACTGTTTCATCCGGCTCAGCTTGCGGTGTTCCGACTCGTTCGCCATCCTGGCGGCCATCTCTTCGTTGGCCTGCAGATCGGCTTCCACGGGCGAGTCCGGCGCGCCCCCCGCCTGCACGACCTGCCAGGGCCGTTCCAGTTGCGGATACAGCCCCAGGCGAACCTGGTCGACCGCCCATGGCAAACCAATGATCAGCAGCACCAGCATGCTGACATTGCGATAGAAGACGAACAGCTTGCGCACGCGACTCTCCGGCACCAGCCGCAACAGCGCCAGCACTGCCGCCAGGTTGAGCCAGGAAAACAGCGGCGCATTGGCATGGTGATAGGCCAGTACAACCGCCAGCAGTGCCAGCGCGCCGATACGCAGGTTGTAAAGCCGTGCGAACGAGGCGCCGATGATCAGCACGAGGAAGATATCCCAGAGGCTCCAGCGCGAGATCCACGTCGGGTGGGCGCGGTCCGCACCACGCACTCCGAACACGTCCCAACCCGGCGGTAACTGCAGGCTGGTTTGCGCGGCCTTGAACGCGGTGGTCCAACCGGCGGCAGCCAGGGTATCGCCACGCTCCGCACGACTGACGGCCAGCAGGTCCAGTGTGCCCTGCCGCAACTCCAGTCCGGCCGGTTCATCCTTACCCATGCGGGTGATCAGCTGCGGCTGACCGGAGACCTCGGCGCGTCCAAGCTGAAAGGGTTGTTGCATGCTCAGGCGCCGGTCACGGTGCAGCTGACCACGGACCCGATCTTCCACGGTATAGGCACCGCCGTCGAAATCCAGGATCAGGCGCCGCTTCAGGTTGAGTTCGTCCGGAGCCGGATCACTGTCACCCCGTTGTTGCTCGGTCAACTGCAAGCGGGCGCCGGGTTCCAGCAGGTAGGCCGGCAGGTTCTTCCAGGGTTCAGGCATCGCCGTCTGCTGTGGGTCTATGCCCGGCACCCCGCTCACCTCCACGCTGCGCAGATGGCGTTGTGCGGCAAAGGACCAGACTTCCTGCGTCGGCCAGCCACCGGCAGCCGCACCCGGGCCGACCGCTTCTTCGCCGCTGATCTGGCGGGCCAGCAGGGTCAGCTGCCACTGCCCGGGACGTACCTGCATGCGCAGGCTGCCATCAGGTTCTATGCGGGCCGGCAACTGACTGTCCAGGCGTAACGGCACGAAACCTTCCAGCAGTGCCCTGCCGACCTGCAGTTCCCGCTCGCTGCCGGAGACCTGCACCACGATCTGCGTTTCAAGCACCCGGGGAATACTGTCTTCCAGGCGCCGGAATACCCGCAGCGTGTGCGAATCCCGGTTTGCGCGCACCGGCTTACCTGCCGGTTTTCGCCCCAGCCACAGGCGGCCCTGCGCATCGATTTCCGCATGCTGCAACAAGGCACCATCAATACGCGCGCGCAGCTTTGCCGTTTGCGGTGGCAACTGCAGGAATTCCGGACGCTTCTTCCAGGTCATTTCGCCGCTCACCTGGTGACGGCCGGCGGGCAATACCAGCACCGGGTGCCCCTGGCGTTCCGTCACCAGCCCCGGCTTGCCATTCACCTGCACCGCCTGCGGCCAGGCCAGGGCATCGCCGGGCAGCTGGATTTCTGATTCGGCGAACAAATCCCAGGGCTGCGCAAAGGTGGCCTTACCCCTGTTTACCTCCAGTTGCAGTTCGCCCGGCCAGGCGCAGAACCGGCGATCCTGCTGGCGATACAGGAATGGGCAGTCACGCTCTTTTTGGTCATGCAGTACCCATTCCGCCCAACCGGCCAGCGCATCCGGCAGTTTCAGAGGTGCGGCCTGCGCCGTGCCGGCCAGTACCAGCAAGCTCACACCGAGGGCCCAGCGTAGTGACAGTGGAATCAGGCGCATGAGAATCATTTCCTCGTGAATTCGGCTCAATGCGGTTAACGACCACCGCTGGCATTCGGGGTTATCCACGGGTCACGCTCGTGCGCTTCACCGGGAAGGCGTTATATTGAAACATGCGGCGGGGCATTCGTAACTCCCCGCCACAACGAGACATTACTCCTGCGATCCGGCATTCCTGGCCAGCGCCACTGACCCTATCCGGCCGCAGCAGCATTACGAAGCCGGGTGCCCACTGAAGGAGTTGCATCATGCGTGCTGTATCCACAAAAACCACCGTACAGGATCCCTTACCAGCGATACCGTCGACACCCTGCTCTCACCGTTTACACAGGCCGACCACGCGGCGGCACCGGGCCGGGGCTGTCGATCTGTCAGCGACTGGTTGACCTGATGCACGGGGAAATCGAAGTCGACAGCGAACCGAATCGCGGCAGCCGCGTCTCCGTACACCTGCCGGTCCCGCCGTGGAAGGAGAGCATCGTCCGCTCCAGTCAACGCTGGACAGTGTCAGCGTGCTGTGCCGCATGCCTCCCGGTCGACTGCGTAGTTCAGTGGGGCTGCTACTGGACGCCCTGCAGGTTAGCCACGTGTTTGCCTCCGGGCTGGAAGAAACCGAAGCCGTCATTCAGCGTGTGCCGGCGGCCGGCATGGATGACTACATCGCCTGGCCCGTGGAACTGAAAGTGCTGCGCGGCAAACTGGCCCGTTGGCTGCCCCTGGCCGTGCAGAACACCTCAGCCCGCTAGTGACGCCTTCGGCAGCGACTGGGGATCGGCCTTCCAGGCGTCCACGTAGGCCCGATTATCCTTCTCCCACGGATGAAAACCACGCCGGCAATAGCGCCAGACGGCGCCCGGTATCATGCGCAGCGTCCCGGGATATATCCACAGGTAGCGAAAAGCCCGCCACCAGCCCCGCCAATCCGCGCCACCGCCGTCGGCCCGCACCAGGGTGACGTGATACACGAACACTTCGAGCCAGAATTCGATGGTGACCATCCACATCGTGCGCACCCGCGTCCACCAGGCGCTGCGGGTATCGCCATGCACTGCCTGGTACACGTCAAAAGCAACGGCCTTGTGCTCGGTTTCCTCGATCGCATGCCAGCGCCAGAGTGCTGCTGCCCGCGGATCGGCGCCAGCCAGCAGTTCCGGTTTGCCCAGCATCAGGTCGGCCATTTCGGCCGTGTAGTGCTCCAATGCCATGGTGGTGGCCAACTGTGCGCGATGCGATAGCAATTTGCGGCCCAGGTCGATATTCCGGTTCAGCCAGCGCTGGATCTTTGCCGTAGGCAGTCCGGCATCGGTGAGCAACTGGTTCCAGGCTTCATGCTCGCGGCCATGCATGGCTTCCTGGCCGATGAACCCCCGCACCTCTGCCTGCAACTGCGGATCGGTGATCTGGTCGCGGTAGCGCCGCACTGTCTCTATGAAAAAGCGCTCCCCATCCGGAAACGTCAGCGACAATGCATTGAAAAAATGGGCGACGTGCATGCCCTCCGGATGCCAGTTCCGAACGTCCATCCCGGCCAGGTCGAAATGCACGTCACGCCGTTCGATGGACGTTGCACCGCAAGCTTCGGTGGACACGTCCTGCGTCGCAGAATCAGGCATACTTGTCAGGCCTTGAAGAAACGTTACACTTTTTAATGTAACAGTATTAACCAGAAGGTCAATGAGCGAAATCCAGCCATGCCAGCCAACACCCTGACCTCGACCCACCCCGATACCGGCCAGTGGACGATTGAAGAACTGTCCCTGAAAACCGGCGTGACCACGCGCAATATCCGCGCCTACCAGAGTCGCGGACTGTTGCCGCCGCCAAGCATGAACGGTCCCGGCCGGGTGGGCCTGTATCGCAACGACCATCTTGCCCGGCTGCGGCTCATCAACCGCATGCAGGAGCGTGGTTTCTCGCTCGCGGGCATCGCCGATCTGCTCAAGGCCCTGGAAGCGGGCCAGACACTGGAGCAGGTACTGGACATGGAATCCGCGGTTGCCGAAGACGATGGCGACGAGGCGATTCACGTATCCCGTGCGGAGTTACAGGGCATGGTGCCGGCACACATGGAATTCAGCGAGGCGGAATCCGTGCTGCGCAACGCCGGCCTGCTGATACGCGAGGGCAACGGTTACCTGCTGCCCTACCCGTCATTGATCAGCCTGTGCACGCAGGCGATCCCCGCCGGCATTCCCTGGGAAACACTCCTCGGTGAATTCGAAGCCCTGCAACGCGACGTGGGAGCCATGGCCAAGCGCTTTGTCGACATTTACTGGCAACACGTCTGGACGCCCTACCTGGAAGCCGGCATGCCCCGCGAACGTCTCGAAGAAGTGACCTCAAACCTGCGCGCCCTGCGCAGCGGTGTCATGGAAATCGTACCGCCACTGCTACGCGCCGCCATGAAAGAAGAGATAGACGCCGTGGCCCAACGCCAGATGCCCGATCCGGAATCGAACTGACGACACAGCGATTCGTTCAGAACCGGCAGTCGTAGGACACAGAAATAAAAACCTGAATCAATCCGCTTGGCGCGCACTTAAAGTGCTCCGGGGTCGGCAGTCACTCGATGCACGCTCCCCAAGGTGGCCTGCCTGCGACAGCCCCGCCTTTCTTCTCATCAACTGGGAGGCATCCGGCTTAAAGTTAGTGCACTGCGCTTACCCAGTGGGCGCATCAGGCCCCGGTACAGATGGCGCCTTGCGCCGCAGAAAAAGCCGACCCAGCAGGCGCCAGTAGCGGACCGGGAACAGGCGCTGCACGATCTCGACGAACCAGGCATCCGCGCCGATCAGAACGCGCGCCCTGCGTCGCAGTATGCCCTCGATGATGGTGGCCGCTGCCTGTTCGGGCGTGGTGCGGGCGAACTCCTCAAAGCGCGCGATGGACTGATCACGGCTGTTACCTTCAGGGTCCGCATGAAAACGCGCATTACGCATGATGTTGGTACGGATACCGCCGGGGTGTACGCAGGTCACGTTGACATGCGGCGCGGTCTCCTGCAGTTCATGGCGCAGCGCCTCGGTGAAACCGCGCACGGCAAACTTGGAGGCGTTATAGGCGCCCTGGTGCGGAAACGCGATGATGCCGAACACGCTGGAGATATTGACCACCCAGCCGGTATCAGCTGCTTTCAGGTAGGGCAGAAAGGCCTTGGTGCCGTGCACCACGCCCCAGAAGTTGATGCCCATGAGCCATTCCATGTCGTCATATTCGGAATGTTCGACATCCTGCACGAAGGAAACGCCGGCATTGTTGATGACGATGTGGACCGCGCCGAAATGCGCACGGACTTCCTCTGCAAACCTGTACACGGCCGCGCGGTCACTGACATCCAGTTGCCAGGTCCGATGCGGGGTACGCAACTCCCCTGAGAGTTGCGCCAGACCCGCATCGTCCACGTCGGCAAGCGCCAGGCGGCAGCCCTGCTCGGCGAGCTGCAGGGCGAGTGCCCGCCCGATCCCGGATGCGGCCCCGGTGATTACCGCCACCCGGGCCGACAGCACCGAAGCGCTCAAGCGCAGAGACTCAGTTGAGTCGCTGGAACGCCGTAGCAGTTCCCTGCCCAAGACCCACGCACATGGTGGCAATGCCGAACTCTGCGTCGCGTTGCTGCAATACATTCAGCAGGGTCGCGGAAATACGCGAACCGGAACATCCCAGCGGGTGGCCCAGGGCAATGGCGCCGCCATTGATGTTGACGTTTTCTTCCATGCGGTCCAGCAATTTCAGATCTTTCAGTACCGGCAGTGACTGTGCGGCGAAAGCCTCGTTCAGTTCGAAGTACTCGAAGTCCTCAATGGTCATGCCGGTGCGGGTCAGCAGTTTCTTCACTGCCGGAACCGGACCGTAACCCATGATGGCCGGATCGACGCCGGCCACCGACATGCCAACCACGCGCGCCATCGGCTTGAGGCCGAGCGCTTCCGCCTTGGCCCGTGACATGACCAGCAGTGCGGAAGCACCGTCGGACAACTGCGAGGACGTGCCGGCGGTAACCGTGCCACTCTTCGGGTCAAACACCGGCCGCAACTGGCCGAGGCTTTCGACGGTGGTTTCGGGACGTATGGTCTCGTCATCTTCGATCAGCATCGCGAAACCGTTCTCGTCATGCCCTTCGATCGGCACGATCTCGTTGCGGAAGCGACCGTTCACGGTGGCATCGTGGGCCCGCTGGTGGGAACGCACCGCAAACTCATCCTGGCGTTCGCGGCTGATCTGGTGAATCTTGCCCAGCATTTCCGCGGTCAGGCCCATCATGCCCGAAGCCTTGGCAGCGTACTTGGACAGCAGCGGGTTGGGATCCACACCGTGCATCATGCTGACGTGACCCATGTGCTCGACACCGCCGATCACGAACTGGTCGCCCATGCCGCCCATGATCGACAGCGCTGCGGTGTGCAGTGCGGTCATGGATGATCCGCACAGGCGGTTCACGGTCTGGCCACCGGCCGTATGCGGCACACGCGTCAGCAGCGAAGCCATGCGACCGACATTCCAGCCCTGTTCCAGGGTCTGGTTGACGCAGCCCCAGATGACATCTTCGGTTTCCGCCGGGTTAACGGCCGGATTGCGTTCGAACAATGCCTCGATGCAATGCGCGGAAAGGTTTTCAGCACGCACAGAACGGAAAGCGCCGTTCTTGGAGCGGCCCATCGGAGTGCGAACAGCATCCACGACGACCGGATCATTCTGCAGGGGTTTTACACTAGCCATGTTTGGTATCTCCAGTAATCTGTTTGCGTTTAGCCGAAATACGTCTCGCCCTTGCCGGCCTTGTCCCGCATTGCTGCGGTGGGCTGGTAGAGCGCACCAAGATCCTGGTATTTCTCAGTCATGGTGCAGAATGCTTCCAGGCCGATGGAGTCGATGTAACGCAGTGCGCCGCCACGGAACGGCGGGAAGCCGATGCCGTAGATCAGGCCCATGTCCGCTTCCGCAGCGCGTTCCACGATGCCGTCTTCCAGGCAGCGGGCGGTCTCGATGCACATCGGGATCATCATGCGTTCGACGATTTCCTCGTCGCTCAGTTCGCGCGTTTCAGCGGTGACCGGCTTGAGCATGTCGTACACCGACGGATCGACGGTTTTCTTCGGCTTGCCCTTGCGATCGGGCACGTAAATGTAATAACCCTTCTCGTTCTTCTGACCAAAGCGCTCGGCGTCATACATCACATCCAGCGAGGTACGGCCATCTTCCTTCATGCGGTCGGGGAAACCCTCGGCCATCACCGCCTGCGCGTGGTGAGCGGTGTCGATACCGACCACGTCCAGCAGGTAGGCCGGACCCATGGGCCAGCCAAAGCGTTCCATGAGCTTGTCGATACGCTGGAAATCCACACCGTGCGCAACCAGTTTCTGGAAACCGGCGAAGTACGGGAACAGGATGCGGTTGACCAGGAAGCCCGGGCAGTCGTTGACCACGATCGGATTCTTGCCCATCGCGTTCGCATAGGCGACCGTGGTGGCAACTGCCTCGTCCGAAGTCTTGGCGCCGCGAATGACTTCGACCAGCGGCATCATGTGCACCGGGTTGAAGAAGTGCATACCGCAGAAGTTTTCCGGACGCTTCAGATCAGCGGCCAGGATGTCGATCGAGATGGTCGAGGTATTGGTGGCGATGATGGTGTCATCGGTCACCTGCCCTTCCAGTTCACCGAGTACCGCCTTCTTGATCTTGGGATTCTCGACCACCGCTTCGACGACAATGTCGACACTGCCGAAATCACCGTAGTTCAGCGTCGGACGGATGCTGGCAATGGTCGCGGCCAGCTTGCGACTGTCGATGCGACCCTTGGTTACCAGCTTGTCGAGCAGCTTGGTGGCTTCTTCCATGCCGAGGTCGAGCTGCTTCTCGGCAATGTCCTTCATGATGATGGGCGTGCCCTTGTAGGCAGACTGGTAGGCGATGCCACCACCCATGATGCCGGCGCCCAGCACCGCGGCCTGCTCGACCTTGCGTGCCTTGGGTGCGAGCTTTTTCGCCGCGTGCTTGAGTTCCTGGTCGTTCAGGAACAGGCCGATCAGGTTGCTGGCGACCTCGGTCTTGGCCATCTTCACGAAGTTATCGGCTTCGACTTCCAGTGCCGCATCACGTTCCATGCCGGCCGATTTCTGGATCGACTTGATTGCCTGTACCGGCGCCGGGTAATGCGGGCCGGCCTGGCCGGCGACAAAGCCCTTGGCGGTTTCGAACGACATCATGGTTTCCATGGCGTTCAGCTTGATCTTGCCTTTCTTCTCGGCGCGGCGTTCCTGCCACTTCATCTTGCCGTCGATCGCCTGGCGCAGGATGGACTTCGCGGCGTCTGCCAGTTTTTCCGGCGCGACCACGGCATCCACCGCGCGGACGTTCAGCGCCGCATCAGGACGTTGTTCCTTGCCGCCGCAGATCCATTCGATCGCATTGTCCGCGCCAATCAGGCGGGACAGGCGCACGGTGCCGCCAAAACCGGGGAAGATACCCAGTTTGACTTCCGGCAGGCCGACCTTGGCCTGCGTGGACATCACGCGGAAATCGCAGGCCAGGCACATTTCGAAACCGCCGCCAAGTGCAATGCCGTTGATGGCAACCGCAGTCGGAAATGGCAGATCCTCGAAACGGCTGAAAATCGCGTTGGCATCCACCACCCACTTTTTCAGTTCCGCGTCCGGCAGGGCAAAAGTACCAACGAACTCGGTAATATCCGCACCGACGATGAACACGCCCTTGCCGCTGCTGACTACCAGCCCCTTGATGGCCTTCTGTCCGGCCAGCGCCTTGGTGGCCTGGTCCAGTTCATCCAGGGTCAGGCGGTTGAACTTGTTTACCGATTCACCCTGGAGGTCAAACTTGAGTTCGGCGAGACCGTCGCCGATATCCGTCACCGTGATCGCTTTGCCTTCGAAAATCATGCACGTACTCCGAATCGTCGGGATTTGATAGGGGGGCTATACAGGATAGCTTGCGGGCGGCCGGAAGACCGCAGACGAGAGCGACACATTCGGAAAAAAAGCGGGGTTTGTCAATCTGAACAAAAAAAGCCCGGCTTTTGAGCCGGGCTTGATCGGTCGTTCCGGATGGGCGCCGGTGCGCTTTTCGCACCGGCCAGGAATTGAAATCAGTGTCAGGTTGTCAGAGCGGTTGGGACTCGAACTCATCGACCGTGGGGTAGCCGTAGACGCGAACCACTTCCGTTTCAGTGACCGGTTCGGCATAGGCGGACTGGTTGCGCTGCTCGGGCAGTTCCGGGCTTGCCTGGTGAATCAAAGAAACCTGGCGATCCGGCTGCACAGCATGAGGCGCGCAAGCTGTGACCAGCGGCAGGCTGACCAGTGCGAGCAGGGGCAACCAACGGGATCGTTTCTGCTGCAAGGAAGCAAATTGATTCATCTGGGACACCTTTCGCCTTGAAATATGCGTCCAAGATATATTCTAGAAATATATATTTCAATATATTTCTATATTTATGCATTTATCGACGCGGGTGTGGCGCGTGGGGACCAAAATGGGCTTTACAGCGGGCCGGCAGCAGTCCCGCTGGTCAGTCTCATCAGGTCCTTGAGAAGGTCGTGAATATCGGCCAACTGCAGGCTGGTGGCCTCCTCGGTCCAGTACACGCCCACTGCCCCGGCGCTGCTGGCCACCGCCAGCACTTCCTCGCCCAGGGGTTGGAGCAGTTCCCGCAACGGTCCTGTCAGGCTTCTCGCACCTGCATCCGACTCCAGGAACTGCCAGTGTTCGTCAATGCTGTCCAGGCCGCCCCCGGGCGCCCGTACCGCCAGCCAGTGGGCGCGGCGACGTTCGAAGACCTCGCGCTGTGCCTGGTCGCGCGCCAGGGTGTACACCGCGAGCCGTCGTGGTTCGCTTTCTCCCGGCAGTTGCAGTGTCTGCAGACGAACCCGCAGGCCCGCTTTGAGCGCCTGCTGGCGCAGCCTGGACTGGCGCTGCTCGCGCACCGAGGGTCGCATCAGGGTGATCGAGCCCACCAGCATGGCGATGCTACCGAGTACAATCAGCCAGCCCATGCACACCCCGCACGATGATCCGCTCGCGCCCTATACTGGAAATCAGCCAAGAACCACGGAGAAACGCAATCATGAGCGCCTATCAGCACGCCCTGCTCGCCCTGGACCTGTCCGGCGAAGCCAGCACACTTGCCAGCCGTGCCCAGCAACTGGCCAAGGCCATGGGCTGCAAACTGAGCATCGTTCACGCACTGGAGCCATTCAGCCTTGCCTACGGCGGCGAGATCCCCATGGACCTGTCCCCGGTGCAGGATCAACTGACCGCGCACGCCACCGAGCGCCTGCGGCGGCTGGGGGCGGAACTTGGTATTGCCGAGGCGCAGATACACGCCGTCACCGGCCACCCGCAGAGCGAGATTCGCCGGGTCGCGAACGAAATCGGGGCCGATCTGATTATCGTCGGGGCACATCACCGGCACTGGTTTGACACCCTGTTTGGCTCCACCACCGACGACATCGTGCACAAAGCCAATTGCGACGTGCTGACTATGCACGTGGATTCCACCTAGGCGCTGGGTGGTTTGAAAATCGGCGGTGGCTTGCTGCCAAGAAATTTACGCCGCAGCTTCTGGATCTGCAGTTCCATTGAGTAACTGACGCTGGAAGACAGCGCGAAAAAGCCCATCAGTGCTTTCAGCGCCGAATCACCCTTGCACACACCCTGGAAACGCTTCCAGAAGTCCTGGTTGAGCGTTTGCAGATCCTGGTTCTGCTTGACCAGGCCCTTCAGTTCCCAGTCCGGTTGCACGCCGTCTTTCGCCAGCAGGTACTGGCGCAACAGGTAGAACGAGATGGACCGCAGGATGAATTCATCGGTCGAGTTGAACGGCAGATGATGCAGGCCCATGGGTCGCAGGGGCTGCAGCACCGGGCAGGCGCTGGTGGACATGATCAGGCCCATCAGCGCGCGCAGCCCCTCCTCCAGGGTCGTGTCCTTCACGATCGCGCGTTCCTTGGATACGACCGCAACGCGAGCCCCCCCGGATGCAGGCATGCTCGATACTTTCTTGATAACTTCCTGCAGATCCACCGCGGCCGGGCAATTCGCATGTTGCTTGGGATCCAGCGGACAGTGCGAGCACTTGCAGTGTTCGAGTTTCGCCCAGCTTTCAGCCAGCCCGGTCGTGGGTGCGGGCGGACGTTCCGGATTTACGGAAAAATCGAACTTGGCACCATCCTTGAGAATGAATTCGTACTTGATCATTTTTCCAGTGAAAACCGCTATTTGCCTGTGCTAATGGAAGCGTAGATACGAAACTGCAGCACTGCCACAGCCCGACGGTTGGCGTCAGCGTCGGGGTGTGGGCATTTGCAGCGAGCCGCTGTCAGAAAACGGCACCCGGCCAGCAAACGGCAGGTCGACGACGGCAAATCCCTTCATCTCGTAATCCAGTTGATCACGCCCGCCCTGCATCAGGTTGGCCGCATGTCGCGCCGTGCGCAGCAGGCTGCTCGATACGATGACATCGAAGCGGTTCTCGCCCAGTGCGGGCACCACGAATGAGCCCACGCTGTTGCCCTCGGCAAACAGGTCGCCTTCCAGGAATATCTCGTAATGAACGCGTTCCACGGGAAGTTCGAAATCGTTCGGATTGGAAATACGCAGGGTCATGCGGTAACGCTGCTCAAACAGCGTCATATCCTGAAGCCGGACATCCACGATGGACAGGTTCGGCGGTTCCGGTTGGCGCAACACGGCGCAACCACTGAAGAGCGTGGCAAAACACAGAAGCATCAGCCACCGCGAGGCAGTCGTCGAAGTCATGGCGATTCCAACCCCAAAAGGTGGTGCAGACGCGAAACCCGGAGAGGATGCCGACCGGCACCCTCCCCGGTACAGACCTACAACTGGCTGTCGAGTTCCGGAATCGCTGTAAACAGGTCAGCGACCAGGCCGTAGTCGGCAATCTGGAAGATAGGCGCTTCCTCGTCCTTGTTGATCGCGACGATCACCTTGGAGTCTTTCATGCCGGCAAGGTGCTGAATCGCACCCGAGATGCCGACCGCGATGTACAGGTCGGGCGCGACGATTTTACCGGTCTGACCGACCTGCATATCGTTCGGCACGAAACCGGCGTCCACGGCGGCACGCGAGGCACCCACTGCAGCACCGAGTTTGTCGGCCAGTTTGTAGAGCATCTCGAAGTTTTCGCCATTCTGCATACCGCGACCACCGGAGATCACGATGCTGGCGGCTGTCAGTTCGGGCCGGTCCGATTTGGCCAGTTCCTCACCGACAAATGTCGCCGTGCCGGAATCATGTACCGAATCTAGCGCCACGATGCTGGCAGACCCGCCCTCGGCGGCCTTGTCAAACGCCGTGGTGCGTACCGTGATGCACTTGATGGCATCGGAGGATTTCACCGTGGCGATCGCGTTGCCGGCATAGATCGGCCGTTGGAAGGTATCGGCGGACTCCACGGCGCAGATGTCGGAAATCTGCTGCGTGTCGAGCAGTGCGGCCGTGCGCGGCATGAAATTCTTGCCGGTGGTGGTGGCGGCCGCGAGGATGTGCGCGTGATCCTTGCCCAGTTCGGCTACCAGTGCACCCAGGTTTTCAGCCATCTGGTGTTCGTAAGCCGGATTATCAGCTACCAGTACGCGGGCCACACCGGCGATTTGCGCCGCTGCCTCGGCCACTGCGCCGCAACCGCTACCGGCAACCAGCACATCGATGTCGCCACCG
>JBFJWR010000021.1:0-17185 GCA_041623535.1 Pseudomonadales bacterium | reverse complement strand
ATAGACCAGCGTGCCCTGGACCTGGAAGTCGACGAGGAATGGTCCATCGGCGATTACGTGTTAAGCGGCGGCGAATTGCCGGCGATGGTGTTGCTCGACGCGGTGTTGCGGCAGGTGCCCGGGGTACTGGGGCACGCCGAGTCCGCCGGGAACGACTCGTTCGCCACCGGTTTGCTGGAACACCCGCATTACACGCGGCCGGAAGAGTTCGAGGGGCACCAGGTGCCCGAAGTGTTGTGTAACGGCAATCACGCCGAGATCGAGAAGTGGCGGCAGGCGCAGGCCGAGGCGCGAACCCGGCAACGAAGGCCGGATTTGCTGGCCGATACCGGTGATACCGAGACGGGTGATAAGCCGGCGCGCGGCAAAGATTAAAAGGCCATCCGGATGCACCGGGTGGGCCAGGCAGAACGTAAAGTGACGATTTATTGGATTCGTTGATAGCTAACTGAAGGTGGGAGAACCTGAAATGAGCAAGCATCCGTTGGTCGAGGCGCTCAACAAAGAGCAACTCGAAGAGTTCAACAAGGAAATTCCGGACTTTCGCCCGGGTGACACCGTGGTCGTACAGGTGCGCGTCAAGGAAGGCGACCGGGAACGGCTGCAGGCGTTTGAGGGTGCGGTCATCGCGCGCCGTAACCGCGGCATACATTCCTCGTTCATCGTGCGCAAGATTTCCAACGGCGTGGGCGTAGAGCGTACTTTCCAGTTGCATTCCACGCTGGTTGACAGCGTCACCATCAAGCGTCGTGGTGATGTGCGCCAGGCCAAGCTGTACTACTTGCGCGAACGTTCCGGCAAGGCAGCCCGTATCAAGGAAAAGATCCGCTAGCGGATCCCGCTGCTTCCGACGTTATTCGTGTCATCCAGCCACGCTTCGCACCAGGAACTGGTCGATGCGTGGCTGGACGCCATCTGGATGGAAAAAGGCCTGAGCAAGAACACGCTCAGCGCTTACCGCCGGGACATCACTGCTTTTCTGAACTGGCTGGATGCGCGCAATGCGCACTGTACCGATGCCAGCCGCGCCCAGATCAATGCCTATCTTGCCGACGCCATCGGCGCCGGAGCCCAGGCCCGCTCAACGGCCCGCTGGTTGTCGAGCCTGCGCGGGTTTTATCGTTGGCTGCTGCGCCAGGGCCTCGTGGCTGAAGATCCCACCCTGCAGGTGGAACGCCCGCGCATGGGTCGTCCACTGCCGCATACGCTGACCGAGACCGAAGTCGAATCCCTGCTGGCTGCGCCGACAGTCGGCACCAGTATCGGCATGCGCGACCGCACCATGCTGGAGTTGCTGTATGCCTCCGGCCTGCGGGTCAGCGAACTGGTCGGGCTGGGCCTGAGCCAGCTGGGCATGGAGCAGGGCGTGGTGCAGGTGACCGGCAAGGGCAACAAGGAACGTATCGTTCCCATCGGCGAGGAAGCACTGGAGTGGCTGCAGCGCTACCTGGGCGGGGCGCGCCAGGAACTGTTGTCCGGCAACGACAGCCATTACGTATTCCCCGGCCGCGAGGGCGGGGCGCTGACCCGGCAGGCTTTCTGGTACCGCATCCGGCATTACGCGGTGCAGGCGGGTATTCAGAAGCACCTGTCGCCCCATACCGTGCGCCATGCGTTTGCCACGCACCTGATCAACCATGGGGCTGACCTGCGGGTGGTGCAGATGCTGCTTGGCCACAGCGATCTTTCCACCACGCAGATCTATACCCATGTTGCGCGTCATCGCCTGCAGGAACTGCATGCCCGGCACCATCCGCGCGGTTGATCCGGAACTTTGCACCGTTCGGCGGGACTAAATAGCTACACGGCTTGCCCCCGCGTGCTGCGCCGTGGTTTGATCCGAATCATGTCTTTCGAGATGACCGCGGTTCAGTTCCTGCGTTGCTGAAATGGCAAGTCCCGTTGGATATGCCGGCGCGGGCAAAACGCCCGGCATAGCTGGACCTGTTTACGAGTTGTGAGGCCGCCAGCGGCGGGCGCAGCGTTCTGTTTCATGAAGTCTGGAGAATCTCTTGATCCGCACTCTTTTCACATTGATCCTTGTTTTCCTTACCGCCACGGCGTGGGCAGCGCCGCCGGCCAAGCCAGGCAAGGATGACGGCAGCAAGCGGGTTCGGGCGACGTTCGAGCGTTTGTTTCCGAATATCAAGAACATCACGATTTCGCGGACCGAGATGCCGGGTATTTACGAGGTTTCGGTGCCGGGCGGTGAAACCCTGTACGCCAGCGCCAACGGCCAGCATTTCCTGGTCGGCGATCTTTACGCCGCACGCGGCAATTCGATCGTGAACCTTTCGGAACTCAAGAATTCCCGGGCCCGTCGCGAGGCCATGGCGAAAATAGATCCCAAGGATTTCATCACGTTCCCGGCGAAGAAAGAGAAAGCGGTGATCTACGTGTTCACCGACGTGGATTGCTCCTACTGCCGCAAGATTCACAGCGAGGTTGGCCAGTTGAACGACCTCGGCGTGACCGTGAATTACCTGGCCTATCCGCGGGCCGGGGTTGGCTCCGGCGCCTATGACCGGGCGGTTACCGCCTGGTGCTCGGCCAACAAGCAGGATGCCCTCACCCGGCTGAAGCAGCGTAAGGCGGTGCCCCAGCAGACCTGTGAGCCCAACCCGGTGGCGGCGCAGTATCAGCTGGGTGGTGCACTGGGTGTGCGCGGAACACCGGCCATCGTGCTTGAGTCCGGCCAGATGCTGCCCGGTTACATCCCGGCGGCTGAACTGGCCAAGTCTGCCGGGGCGCAGTAAGCCCGTCGGACTGGCCAGGATTCCCGGTCGTCGCGCTGCACCGGGCACTGGATTGCCGCCAAGCGCTGGCGTTGGCCCGCATTCACGTTAAACTTTTCTTCCCAGCAGTGGATTCGGGTTTCCCGTGAACGAAGACTTTCCGCGCATACAGCGCCTGCCGCCGTATGTGTTCAATATCGTCAATGAACTCAAGCGTGAAGCGCGGGCGCGCGGTGAAGATATCATTGATTTCGGCATGGGGAATCCCGACCAGCCGACCCCGCCGCACATCGTTGCCAAGCTGGTGGAAACCGTGCAGCGCAACGACACGCATCGGTACTCGGTTTCCAGGGGCATTCCCCGTCTGCGCCGGGCGATGTGCCGCTGGTATGCAGATCGTTATGGTGTGCAACTGGATGAGGAAACCGAGGCGATCGTCACCATCGGCTCCAAGGAAGGTCTCTCGCACCTGGCCATGGCCATCGTCGGGCCGGGAGACGCGGTGCTGGTGCCGAATCCCTCCTATCCGATCCATCCCTATGGTTTTGTCATCGCCGGCGCTGACATCCGCCATGTGCCGCTGACGGACGATGTCGATTTTTTTGCCGAACTGGAAAAAGCCATCCGCACTTCCTGGCCCAAACCCAAGGCACTGGTACTCAATTTTCCGGGTAACCCGACCACTCGCTGCGTCGATGCGGATTTTTTTGCCCGCGTCGTCGAGATTGCCCGCGAGCATGGCATCTGGGTGATACAGGATCTCGCCTACGCCGATATCGTGTTCGATGGTTACGAGGCACCGTCCATCCTGCAGGCGCCCGGGGCCCGCGAGGTCGCGGTGGAATTCTTTTCGCTCTCGAAAAGCTACAACATGCCCGGCTGGCGGGTCGGCTTCTGCTGCGGTAATCCGACCCTGATTGCTGCGCTCGCCCGCATCAAGTCCTACATGGACTACGGCACGTTTACGCCCATACAGGTGGCTGCCATTTCTGCCCTGGAAGGGCCGCAGGACTGCGTTGCCGAGATCCGCGAACGTTACCGCAGCCGGCGTGATGTGCTGTGCCAGGGCCTGAATGCAGCGGGATGGCCGGTTACGCCACCACAGGCGACCATGTTCCTGTGGGCAAAGATTCCCGAGCCCTACCGCGAGATGGGTTCCCTGGAATTTACCAAGAAGCTGCTCCGGGAAGCCCAGGTGGCGGTGTCACCTGGGATCGGCTTTGGCGAGTACGGGGACGATCATGTCCGCTTCGCCCTGATCGAGAACGAGCACCGTACCCGGCAGGCGGCACGGGGTATCCGCAGGATGCTGCGCGAAGATGGGATTGGCGACCCCGGGTAGGCAGAAAAGGTCGATAAACAGTGCGACCCTCGTGTAAACTGCGCCGCCTTTCCCGCTACATTTTTGAACAGCAAAGCCCATGAATTCTCAAATTTCCTCCGCTGATCTGCCCACTGAAGCCTCTGCCCCCATGCGGGTCGGCATCTGTGGTCTTGGCACCGTGGGTGGCGGCACGTTCGATGTGCTGACCCGCAATGCGCAGGAGATCTCCCGCCGGGCCGGACGCTCCATCGAAGTGACAGCGGTCGCCGTGCGGAGCAGCAAGCCGCAGTTTGACCTGTCCGGCGTGCGCGTGGTCAGCGATATATTCGCCGTGGCTGACGACCCCGATATCGAGGTCGTGGTGGAACTCATCGGTGGCTACGATACGGCCCGTGAGCTGGTGCTGCGGGCCATCGACAACGGCAAGCATATCGTCACGGCCAACAAGGCCCTGATCGCCGTGCATGGCAACGAGATTTTTACCCGCGCCCGGGAAAAAGGCGTCATGGTCGGCTTCGAGGCAGCGGTCGCCGGAGGCATTCCCATTATCAAGGCGATTCGGGAAGGGCTGTCGGCCAACCGGATCGAGTGGATTGCCGGCATCATCAATGGCACCGGCAATTTCATCCTCAGCGAGATGCGCGAGAAGCAGCGTGATTTTCAGGAAGTGCTGGCCGAGGCGCAGGAGCTCGGGTACGCGGAAGCGGATCCGACCTTTGACGTCGAGGGTATCGACGCCGCGCACAAGCTGACCATCCTGGCTTCCATTGCGTTTGGCATCCCGCTGCAGTTCGACAGAACATATACCGAGGGCATTTCGGCTATCAGCCAGCTGGACGTGCAGTACGCCGAAGAACTGGGCTATCGCATCAAGCACCTCGGCATCACGCGCCGCACCGACAAGGGTATCCAGTTGCGGGTACACCCGACGCTGATTCCCGAGCACTGCCTGATTGCCAATGTGCACGGGGTCATGAATGCCGTGCTGGTGCACAGCGATGCCGTGGGTTCGACGCTCTATTATGGTCCCGGCGCCGGAGCCGAGCCGACGGCCTCGGCGGTGGTTGCGGATATCATCGATGTGGCACGCAACGCCACGGTTGAACCGGAGCGACGTGTGCCGCACCTGGCCTTCCACCCGAACACCTTGTCGGATGCCCCGGTGGTGGGCATGGAGGACATCACCTGCGGATATTACCTGCGCGTACAGGTCGAAGACCGTACCGGGGTGCTGGCGCGGATTTCCAGTGTGCTGGGCGAACGTGGTATCAATATTGAAGGCATTATCCAGAAAGACGTGGCGGCCAGTGACGCCGATTCGGGCTGGGTGCCGGTTGTACTGATGACGGGGGAAGTGACCGAACGGGATATGAACGGTGCCATCCAGGCGCTGGAAGCACTTCCCGAGGTTGCAGGACAGATTGTTCGCATCCGCGTTGAAACGCTGGACGCGATCTGACAGGAAACCAAACCATGACGCATCGGGAACGCTATACAGGACTCATCGACAAGTACCGCGATCACCTGCCGGTTACGGATGACATGCGCGTCATCAGCCTGGGTGAAGGCAACACGCCGCTGATCCGGCTGAACCGGATACCGGCGCTGACCGGGAAAGATGTCGATCTGTACGTGAAATTCGAGGGTCTGAACCCGACCGGCTCCTTCAAGGATCGCGGCATGACCATGGCCGTGACGCGGGCGGTGGCCGACGGCAGTCGAGCCATCATCTGTGCCTCCACCGGCAACACGTCGGCTGCGGCGGCGGCCTACGCGGCGCGGGCTGGCATCCAGGCGTTCGTGCTGATCCCCGAGGGCAAGATTGCCATGGGCAAGATGGCCCAGGCACTGATCCTGGGCGCCCAGGTGATCCAGATTGCCGGGAATTTTGATGTCGGCATGGCGCTGGTCAAAGAGGTGGCCGGCGAGGCCCCGGTGACCATCGTCAACTCGATCAATCCATACCGTCTGCAGGGGCAGAAAACCGCTGCCTTTGAAATCGTTGAAGAGCTCGGCGGCGCGCCGGATTACCATTGCCTGCCGGTCGGCAACGCGGGCAACATCACGGCCCACTGGATGGGCTACTGCGAGTACCAGCACCAGGGCATGGCCAATTCGCGGCCGCGCATGGCCGGTTACCAGGCTGCCGGTGCTGCGCCGTTTATCGGTGGTGCCATGGTGGATAATCCCGAGACCGTGGCCACGGCGATCCGGATCGGACATCCGCAGTCCTGGGACAAGGCCTGGGATGTGCAGAAGGAATCCAACGGCTGGTTCGATTCCCTGGCCGACGAGGAAATCCTCGCCGCGCAGAAATTGCTGGCCGACCATGAAGGCATATTCTGCGAGCCGGCCTCCGCGGCATCGCTGGGCGGTGCGCTGCGCGATATCCGCGCCGGCAAGATTCCGCAGGGGAGCAAGGTGGTTTGCACCCTGACCGGCAATGGCCTGAAGGATCCGGATACCGCCATCCACCAGTGCGAACAGAAAGGCGCCCCGCTGAAAACCGTGGAAGCGACCCTCGACAGCGTGAAAAAGGCCATCCTCGACAACCTGGCCTGAGCGGACGGATAGTCCCTGGTGGTGCCGGCCGGGCCGGCTGTACTTGCCCTGCGCCCGGGGCCTCGTCATGATGACCCTCATTCCTGGACACGGACGCCCAGCCTGCCATGACCCGCATACTCCGCCGCCCGGTACCCGACGAACCGACTGACTTCTCTGCCGATGTGTCCGCGCGCATGCAGGCGATCTATGCCGCCCGGGGTGTGCGCTCCGGGCAGGATCTCGACCGAACGCTCGCGCGACTGGAATCTTTCCACGGTCTGCCTGACATCGAACGCGCGACGGAACTGCTGGAAGAGGCCCTGCGGGCCGGCCGACGGATCCTGGTCATTGGTGACTACGATGCGGACGGCGCGACCAGCACGGCGCTGGCAGTGAGTGCCCTGCGCGCTTTTGGGGCCCGCAATGCCGGCTATCTGGTGCCCAACCGGTTTGAGTACGGCTATGGGCTGACGCCCGAGATTGTCGAACTTGCCGGGCATGCCGGTGCCGAGTTGCTGGTGACCGTCGACAACGGCATTTCCAGCCTGGACGGGGTGGCCGCTGCCAACCGGCTGGGTATGCAGGTCATCGTCACCGATCATCACCTGCCGGGTGAAACCCTGCCAGACGCTGCAGCCATCGTGAATCCTGTTCTCCGCGGTGCGCAGTTTCCCTCGCGGGCCTGTGCCGGGGTCGGGGTGATTTTCTATGTAATGGCCGCCTTGCGGGCGCGCCTGCGCACCCATGACTGGTTCGTACAGGAAGGCATTGCCGAGCCCACTATGGCGAACTTCCTCGACCTCGTGGCCCTGGGTACCGTGGCCGACGTGGTACCCCTGGATCGCAACAACCGCGTGCTGGTTTACCAGGGCCTGCAACGGATACGCGCCGGTCGTGCCTGTCCCGGCATCATCGCACTGGCCGAGGTTGCCGGTCGCGACGTGGCGCGCCTGAGCAGCGCCGATCTCGGCTTTGCGCTGGCACCGCGCCTGAACGCCGCCGGACGCCTGGATGATATGTCGCTGGGGATCGAATGCCTGCTTTGCACCCACCCTATCGAAGCCCGCCAGCAGGCCCAGCGCCTGGAAGAACTGAACAAGGAACGCCAGAACCTGCAGGAAGAGATGCTGGTACAGGCCGGCGAGGCGCTGGATGTCCTGACGCTGCCCGCCGGTGGTGCCGTGCCACATGCGCTGAGTCTTTATGAACAACGCTGGCACCAGGGCGTAATCGGCATTCTGGCCGGGCGGCTGCGTGACCGCGTCCATCGCCCGGTGTTCACCTTTGCCCCGGCTGATGAGAGCGCACAGACGCTGAAGGGTTCCGGCCGCTCGATCGCCGGTTATCACCTGCGCGATGCACTGGCGCGACTGGATGCCATGCATCCCGGACTGATCGAGAAATTCGGCGGTCATGCGCGTGCGGCGGGTTTGTCCCTGCCGGCAGCGCGCTTTGCCGAATTCCGTGACCTGCTGGATGCCGATGCATGTGAGTTCATTGCGCCGGACCAGTTGCGCGGCGAACTGCTGACGGACGGCGAACTGGCAGCCGAAGAGTTCAGCCTGAAAATGGCCTGCCAGTTGCGTGACGCCGGCCCGTGGGGGCAGGGGTTTCCCGAACCCTGCTTCGATGGCACGTTCGAAGTGCTGGACAAGCGCATCGTCGGCGGCCGTCATCTGAAATTTTCACTGGTGCCGGAAGGCCAGGAACAGGAACTCGAAGCCATCGCGTTCAATCCGGACGCGGTGCTGCTGGAGCGCCGCATGGAACGCATCCGCATCGTTTACCGCCTGGATATCAATCACTGGCGGGGGCGCGACCGGCTGCAACTGATGATCGACCATATTGAACCGGTGACGGTCTCCGCGCGGATGATTCCTGCCTGACAGGTGAATCCCTGCCCCGGTCTGCGCTACAATCTGCGCCCTTTTATCCGCACCTGATGTGAACATTTCGATGAAAGAAACTGCCCCCATCCGCAATACCCTGAGGGATCTGACGCAACGCGCAGAATCCCTGAGGGGGTATCTTTGACTACCCGGTAAAACGCGACCGGCTGGACGAAGTCCTCCGCGAACTCGAAGACCCCGAAGTCTGGAATGACCCTGAGCGCGCCCAGGCGCTGGGCCGTGAGCGCGCGGCACTCGAGGAAGTGGTCGGCGTGCTTGAGTCGCTCGAGAACGGCCTGAAAGATGCCGGCGAATTGCTGGAACTGGCCGTGGAAGAGGATGACGACGACACCATCGACGGTGTCGAGCAGGATGCGGACCAGATGCGCAAGCAGCTGGAGAAGCTCGAGTTCCGGCGCATGTTTTCCCGCGAAACCGATATCTGCAACGCCTACCTGGATATCCAGGCCGGTTCGGGTGGCACCGAGGCACAGGACTGGGCCGAGATGCTGCTGCGCATGTACCTGCGCTGGAGCGAGTCGCATGGTTTCACGGTCGATGTGCTGGAACTCTCGCCCGGCGAAGTGGCGGGCATCAAGAGCGCTGCGCTGCATGTGAAAGGCGAGTATGCCTCCGGCTGGTTGCGCACTGAAACCGGCGTGCACCGCCTGGTGCGCAAGTCGCCGTTTGATTCCGGCAACCGCCGCCACACGTCTTTTGCGTCGCTGTTCGTGTCTCCTGAAGTGGATGACAACATCGAGATCGAGATCAATCCTTCTGACCTGCGCGTGGATACCTATCGCGCCAGCGGTGCCGGCGGTCAGCACGTCAACAAGACCGATTCGGCGATCCGCATTACCCACGAACCCAGTGGCATCGTGGTGCAGTGCCAGAATCAGCGGTCGCAGCACCAGAACCGTGATGCCGCGATGAACCAGCTGCGCGCCAAACTGTACGAGATGGAACTGCGCAAGCGCGAGGCTGCCGCGCAGGTCGTGGAAGATAACAAGGCGGATATCGGCTGGGGCAGCCAGATCCGTTCCTACGTGCTCGATGATGCGCGGGTCAAGGATCTGCGCACCGGCATCGAAACCAGCAATTACCAGGCGGTTCTGGACGGCGATCTGGACCGTTTCATGGAAGCCAGTTTGAAACAGGGGTTATAGGACGATGGCACAGGATCAGGAACCGACTGCAGACCAGCAGCCGGAAGTGGACGAGCACACGCTGATACAACAGCGCCGCGACAAGCTGCAGGATATTCGCGACCAGCAGCCGCAGGCGTTCCCCAATGATTTCCGGCGTGATGCCCTGGCCGCGGATCTGCAGGCCGATTACCAGGACGCGACCGAGGATCAACTGGCGGAAAGCGATGTGCAGGTGCGCGTGGCCGGCCGCATCATGCTGCGGCGCATCATGGGCAAGGCGAGCTTCGTGACCGTGCAGGACATGAGTGGCCGTATCCAGTTGTACGTGCGCAAGAACAATCTGCCCGAGGGCGAATACAACCGCTTCAAGCACTGGGACACCGGCGATATCGTGGGGGCGGCGGGACGCCTGTTTCGCACCCGCACCGGCGAACTGACGCTGGAGGTCTCCGAACTACGCCTGCTGACCAAGTCGCTGCGTCCGCTTCCCGACAAGCACAAGGGGCTTGCCGATCAGGAAATGCGTTACCGGCAACGTTACCTCGACCTGATCATGAGCGATGAAACCCGCGCGCGCTTCCGCCTGCGCAGTCGTGTCGTCGAAGCCATTCGCGGCTACCTGAACAACGAAGACTTCGTCGAGGTGGAAACCCCGATGATGCAGATCATGGCAGGTGGCGCGGCAGCGCGGCCCTTCGTGACGCATCACAATGCGCTGGATCTTGACCTGTACCTGCGCATTGCGCCCGAGTTGTACCTGAAGCGCCTGGTGGTGGGTGGTTTCGAGCGGGTGTACGAAATCAACCGCAACTTCCGCAACGAAGGCCTGTCGACCCGCCACAATCCTGAATTCACGATGCTGGAGTTCTACCAGGCGTACGCCGATTATCACGACCTGATGAACCTCACCGAGAACATGCTCAGTTTCGTCGCCCTGCGGGTGCTGGGTGGCACCGAGGTGGAAGTGCCGGGCGCGCAGATTGACCTGGCGGACGCCTATGTCCGCATGAGTGTCGAGGAATCCGTGCTGGCGCAATGTCCGCAGTTGCAGGGCGTGAACCTGCGTGACCGGGCGGCCATCGAGCCGGCGGCCGTCGCGCTGGGTATCGAACCGAAAGCCGACTGGGGCTGGGGCAAGTTATTGCTGGAGGTCTTCGAGAAAGTCGTCGAGCCGACCCTGGTACAACCCACGTTCATCACCGGCTATCCGACCGAGGTGTCGCCCCTGGCGCGCCGCAACGATAACGACCCGGAGATCACCGATCGCTTTGAACTGTTCGTCGGTGGACGCGAAATTGCCAACGGCTTCTCGGAGCTGAATGATGCCGAAGACCAGGCCGAGCGCTTCCGCAAACAGGCGGACGAGAAAGCGGCGGGCGATGCGGAGGCGATGTGCTACGACGAGGACTACGTGACAGCGCTGGAATACGGGATGCCGCCAACGGCAGGCGAGGGCATCGGCATTGATCGCCTGGTCATGCTGTTGACCGGTTCACCCTCTATTCGCGACGTGATCCTGTTTCCGCACATGCGCCCGGTGCCGCCTGCCTGAAGAACGGGTCGGCACAGTTCACGTGTTGCGCTGTGCCGGCTGCTCTGAACAGATCACTCCGGCATGAAATTGGCGAGGTAACCCACCAGCAACATTCGGGCACTTTCCTTCAATCGTTTCTTTTCGGCGCCGGTACTCTGGCTGGCACGTCCGATAATCGGGATGACCGCTTCAATGGCCGTCCGTTTCATGTGGCCGATTTCGGTCTCGTTCATCTTGCCCGGTGCATGCAGGGCGAAATAGAGTTCGATGCCTTTCTGCAGACTTACCAACTGGTTGATCAGGTAATCGCCAGACTGAATGTTATACAGCGCCGGGTGTGCCTGTATGGTATGCCAGAGTGCGACGAATCCGGGTTGCGACTTGGTCAGTTCGATGTAATCGTCGATCAGTGTTTCGCAAAGCTCAGTCCAGTGCGTTTCCGGTGAGATTTTTTCCACGACACGCGCGGTGACCTGGTCGATTTCGCGCAATTCCTGGCGCATCAGTTCGATCAGCACGGCATGCTTGTTGGGAAAATACTGGTACAGCGAACTGACCGGGATATCGGCACGCTCGGCAATGGTGTTGGTGTTGACGCCATCCGGGCCTATTTCGGCCATCAAGGCCGCGCAGGCATTCAGAATATTGTTGACCCGTTCCAGTGAGCGTTTCTGGCTGGGTTTCTTGCGTGGTTCCAGGGAAAGGGCTTCGGCTTCTTTGATCATGGCTACAACCTACTTCTGTTTACTGCTGAAGACTTTCAATGTGCGTGCAACGCGGCACCACATGAGCGGAAATAGGCATCCCTTTTCAGGTAGCAAGATATACCCAGGCATTCATCAATTACTACATGGGAAACTGCAATATCACCGTTTTAGATGCGTCTGAATTACCATATCACCTGAATAGTAAAAAACACGTCCAATTACCCCCAATCTGGGTTTTAATTCTCATAATGACCTGATAGATGCCCAGTGCACGTATCTTTATAGCCAAAATAAGTAAAACGGGCATTCTAAATACGTCTCAGAATGATGTATACCGTTTTGTGGGGCGATGGAGCGAACCGAATGAGCGAAGTGCAGGAACGCATACAACTGGAAGCAGGCTGGAAAACACACCTGCTTGCGGAATTCTCCCAACCGTATATGCAGTCGCTACGCGCCTTCCTGATGGCTGAAAAACAACGTGGCAAGCACGTTTACCCGCCGGGCAGCGAAATCTTCAATGCCTTCAACAGCACGCCGTTGGAACAGGTGCGGGTGGTCATCCTTGGACAGGATCCCTATCACGGGCCGGGGCAGGCACACGGCTTGTGTTTTTCAGTACGCGCAGGCATCGCAGTGCCGCCGTCGTTGCGAAATATCTTCAAGGAACTGCAGTCCGATCTCGGCTGCGTGCCACCCGGACACGGAAATTTACAGCACTGGGCCGAGCAGGGGGTGTTGCTGCTGAACAATGTGCTTACTGTTGAGCGTGGCCTGGCGGCTGCACACCAGGGCAGGGGTTGGGAGCAGTTCACTGATCGCGTCGTCGACGTGCTCAACCGGGAACGCCAGGGCCTGGTGTTCATGTTGTGGGGCAGTCATGCGCAGAAGAAAGGCCAGATGATCGATCGTCAGCGGCACCTGGTTCTGACAGCGCCGCACCCGTCTCCCCTTTCCGCCTCGCGCGGTTTTTTCGGTTGCAGGCATTTCTCGCGGGCCAATCAGTATCTGCAGCAGCAGGGCAATATGCCAATTGACTGGGCATTGCCAGCCGAGCTGCCGACGCCGATTCCGCGTGAACCGGCGCAAGCCGTGACCGCGGACTGACCGGGGCAGTCCGCCGCATGTGTGGTCGCTACAACATCACGGATGATCCGGCGACCCGTCTGCTCATGGAGATTCTTGGCATCGACCTCTCGCCGCTGCCACTGGTGAATATTGCCCCTACCGAAGTTGTCCCCGTGGTGCGGCGTGCAGAGTCGGCCAACGAAGTGGCGTGGATGCGCTGGTGGCTGGTGCCCTCCTGGTCGTCCGGTCCCAGTCAGAAATACGCAATGTTCAACGCGCGCTGCGAATCGGTGGCGCAGAGCCGCGCCTTCCGCGAGCCCTTTCGCAGCCGGCGTTGCGTGGTGCCGGCCAGTTCGTTCATCGAATGGAGCGCGCGCAGCGGCGAGAAACACCCGTATCGCATCCGCGATCCGCATTGCGGGCTGGCCCTCGCGGGTTTATGGGATTGCTGGGGGCAGGGCGGGCAGCAGGTCGAGTCATTCGCCATTATCACGTGCGAGGCGCGCGCAGATTTCCGGGACTGGCACCACCGGATGCCCGTGATGCTCAATGCCAAGGGTGCGGACGAGTGGCTGAACCAGGCGACCGGCAGTGCGCGACTGCTGTCCCTGCTGCAGGCGGAGAATGACCGTGAACTGGGTGTGGCACGGCTGGGCAAGGGGATTAACCAGGCGCGCAACAAGTCCGCTGAATTGCTTGATCCGGTGGAAGAGGAGTTGCTGATCGGGGCGAACAGGGCGCGTTGAAACTTTTGCCGGGAATGTTGCCTGCCGTTAGCGTGCCTGTCCCATCATGCCTTCGAGAAAGATGCGCGTGGCAAGTTGTGCCGCACCCTCGGGATCGGGATGCTCGCGCTGTACCAGCACCCGGCTCATCTCGTAGCCTACCCCGTAAAAAGCGGCGGCAAGATATTCCTCGTCGATCTCCGGAAGAATACCGCGTTCCACCGCATCGCGGATGTCGGTTTTCAGGTATTCCATGGAAAGTCCAAGCACGCTGCCCTGGTACTTGTCGCGGATGTAGGGTTCGTTCAGGTCGAGTAACTGGAACAGGCCCGGTTCGGAAGCGAACACGCGGAACAGGTGCAGGTAGGTGTCGTGCAGGAAGCCGCGCAAATCATTGGCGCCCATGCGAATGTCATGGAGTTCCGCGTTGATGCGGTTTGCGACGTCTTCGAGCAGCGCCGAGAAGACTTCTTCCTTGTCGCTGAAATAATTGTAGAAGGTGCCCGTGGCCAGGCCGGTTTCACGGATGATGTCGCGAACGCTGACGCCGTCCAGGCCCTGGGCCATGAAGCAGCGGCGTGCGGCATTCAGGATGGCAGCGCGGTTCTGCTCCTTGTTGCGTTCCCGCTTGCCCGCAGATGCGGACGGTGCATCTGCGGACAAGCGTGCAACCCTTACGCTTAAGGACAGGAACTAAGAGCGCTTTTCCACCGGCACGAATTTGCGCAACGTGGCGCCGGTGTACAACTGGCGGGGACGACCGATGCGGTAGCTGCCGCTGATCATTTCGCTCCAGTGGGCAATCCAGCCGACCGTACGCGAGAGGGCGAAGATGACCGTGAACATATTGGTCGGAATACCGATCGCCTTGAGGATGATGCCCGAGTAGAAATCGACGTTCGGGTACAGGCTGCGCTGGATGAAGTATTCGTCTTCCAGGGCGATCTGTTCCAGGCGCTTGGCAATCTTCAGCAACGGATCGTCTGCCATATCGAGCTGGCCGAGTACTTCGTCACAGGTTTTCTTCATGACCTTGGCGCGTGGATCGAAGTTCTTGTAGACCCGGTGACCAAAGCCCATCAGGCGGAACGGATCGTTCTTGTCCTTGGCCCGGGCAACAAATTCATCAATCCGCGACTCATCGCCGATCTCCTCGAGCATGGACAGGACCGCTTCGTTGGCGCCACCGTGCGCCGGTCCCCACAGCGCGGCGATACCGGCCGCGATACAGGCAAACGGATTGGCATCGGACGAGCCGGACAGGCGCACCGTGCTGGTGGACGCGTTCTGTTCGTGGTCGGCGTGCAGCAGGAAGATCTTGTCCATGGCCCGTGCGAATACCGGGTTCACCTCGTAGGGTTCTGCCGGGACGCCGAACATCATGTAGAGAAAGTTGCCCGCGTAGTCGAGATCGTTGCGCGGACACATGAACGGCTGGCCGATGGAATACTTGTAACACATGGCCGCCAGTGTCGGCATTTTCGCAATCAGGCGGAACGCAGAGACCTTGCGATGCTGCGCATCCGAGATGTCCAGCGAGTCGTGATAGAACGCTGACAGGGCGCCCACCACGCCGCACAGGATTGCCATCGGGTGGCCATCGCGGCGGAAGCCGTTGAAGAAATGAATCAGTTGTTCGTGCACCATGGTGTGGTTCTTCACCGTGGCGATGAACTCGGCTTTCTGCTTTGCATTCGGCAGTTCGCCGTTCAGCAGCAGGTAGCAGGTCTCCAGGTAGTCGGAGTTGTCTGCCAGGTCTTCGATCTCGTAACCGCGATGCAGCAGGATGCCCTTGCCGCCATCGATGAACGTGATTTTCGATTCGCAGGCCGCGGTGGAAACAAAGCCCGGGTCGTAGGTGAACATGTTGTTCTTGACCAGTGCCCCGACGTCTATAACGTCCTGACCCAGCGTTCCCGAATAAATCGGAAATTCAATGGGGTCCATACCTTCGATCGTTAGAATTGCCTTTCTATCGGCCATGACTGGTCTCCTGTTACGAGTGCTGCCCCTGCCAGGGCGCGACAAATATAAAACGTGCTGCGTCGATGTCAATTTCGAGAGCGGGGCCGGATCAGTATAGAAGAGAATACAGTCGGTTTCGGGCCCCGGGGCAAAAAGCCTCCTGAAGCTGTTGAAAATGCACTAATTCTGTATCCCAAAACGGGTTTGTAAGCGGATAGGGCAGCATCTATACTCCGGCGACTGGCGGCACGAGACCGGGCGTACCCGGCTGGTGCTCAGCGTACTCTCATTTATCGGGAATCCAGCCGTGCAAGACAATCGACCACGCAATATCGGTATCTCTGACCTACTCGCAATCAAGCTTCCGATTACCTCCTACTCCTCGATCCTGCACCGGATTTCCGGTCTCGTGATCTTCCTGTTGATTCCGGTGCTGCTCATCATGCTCGACCGCTCGCTGGAATCGCCGGAAAGTTTCGCGGCATTGCAGGCCGATATGAGCGGCGGGTTCATGAAGCTGATTCTCTGGGTCATTCTTTCAGCGCTGCTGTATCACCTGGTGGCCGGCGTGCGGCACCTGTTCATGGATATGGGCATCGGTGAATCCCTGGAGGGCGGCCAGCGCGGTGCCTGGGGCACACTGGTGGTTTCCGGCGTATTGATTCTGCTGGCAGGAGTCTGGATATGGTAACCAATGTCACGAGTTTCGGACGCAGCGGCGTCTATGACTGGCTGATCCAGCGGGTTACGGCCGTGGTGATCGGCCTGTATTTCCTCTGCCTGCTGGGCATGATGGTGACCGGTGATGTCACCTACCTGAGCTGGCGGGCGGCCTTTGATTCCACCACCATGCGGGTCTTCAGCCTGCTGGCACTGATCTCCATTGGCGCGCATGCCTGGATCGGCCTGTGGACCATCGCCACCGATTACATCAAGCCCACCGTGATCCGGTTCGTATTCCAGTCGGCCTGTGGCCTGCTGATGTTTACCTACTTCGTCTGGGGCGTAGAAATCCTCTGGGGACTGTGAATATGTCGAAGATTCGTACGCTAAATTTTGACGGCGTTATCGTGGGTGGCGGCGGTGCCGGTATGCGCGCATCCCTGCAACTGGCACAGAGTGGCTACAAGACCGCAGTGATTTCCAAGGTGTTCCCGACCCGCTCGCACACCGTGTCGGCGCAGGGCGGAATCACCTGCGCAATCGCCAGTTCGGATCCCAATGATGACTGGCGCTGGCATATGTATGACACCGTCAAGGGGTCAGATTACATCGGCGATCAGGATGCCATCGAGTACATGTGCAGCGAGGGGCCGGCCACGGTCTTCGAACTCGAACACATGGGGCTGCCGTTTTCGCGCACTGAGACCGGCCGCATCTACCAGCGCCCGTTTGGTGGCCAGTCCAAGGATTTCGGCAAGGGCGGGCAGGCTGCACGAACCTGCGCCGCGGCAGACCGGACCGGTCATGCCCTGCTGCATACGCTCTACCAGGCCAACCTGAAGAACAACACGGTTTTTCTGAACGAATGGGTCGCCGTGGACCT
>JBFJWR010000020.1:0-17286 GCA_041623535.1 Pseudomonadales bacterium | reverse complement strand
AGTGGTTGTGCTTCCGCATCGAAATGCCGCACCTGCCAGCTGTTCCCGCCATCACTGGTTTGCAGGATGGCCGCGTCATAACCGACGGCCCAGCCGTGGGTGGCGGTATCGAACTGTACGTGGTTCAGCATGCGCCGTACCGGCGCTTCGACCTGCTGCCAGGTCATGCCGTCGCGCGAGCGGAGTACGTGGCCGCGTTCGCCGACCGCCACGTACTGATCCCCAGCCCGGGCCACGCCGAGAAAAATCGAGGAGGCCGCGCGCGGCATGATCTCGGCCGGGCGCGGTACCGTGGTCGGGTCCACTTCCGGCTCGGAAGCCGCTGTGCCCTGGACGGTCGGGCCGACCAGCAGCAGGGCAATGCCGAGCAGCTGTCGTACCTTGGGTGCGGCCCCGAAAGTCACTCGAAACTTCCGTCGCTCAGTCATTTCGACCAGCGGAACATGCCCTTGCGTGTCAGCGAGCGCTGGGAGAAATGCGACTTCGAATGTTCGAAGGTCCAGTCGGGCATGCGCTCTTCACTGTACAGCCCGGTGATGAAGTAGCGTCCGCTTTGCAGGTCATACATGACCTCTGGCAGACCGGTGACCGTCGGTATGAAAGGCAGCGTGATCAGGTGTGCTTCCTGCAGGCGCCACAGGGCATCCTGATTGTCGTAGCAGTCCACCGCTGCAATGGACCAGCTGTCCTCGTCCACGTAAAACGTGCGCCGTTTCAGCTGGTGATTGTGACCTTCCTTGAGGGTTGCCTCGACGACCCAGACGCGGTGCAGCTCGTAGCGTGCATAGTCGCGATTGGCGAAGCCCTTCTGGATGATCTCATCGTACTTGCGTTTCGGACTGTTCAGCAGGTATGAATTGTAGGCAATGTATTTTTCCTGGCGCCCGACCAGTTTCCAGTTGTAGCGATCCAGCGCACCGTTGAACATGTCGGCCTGGTCGGCAAACAGTTCGCCGAAACTGGCCGGCAGCGGCGTGTCATAACCGGCGCGCGGCACGCGACGCAGGCCGATGCCTTCATTGTACAGGTACACCACGCGCCCACCCGCCGATTCATCGACCATTTCCAGTACCAGCACCCGCTGGCCGGAAACGCTGGGTGGCTCGATGGTTTCGCCGGCATAGGCAAAGATCATGTTCTCCTTGCCCTTCGGCATGCCCTTGAGATTGGCGTAGTAGAACTCAATGTCGGTGATTGACTTGGAAATCTGGTAGTTGCCGTCGGGCTGCACCACGGCCTCGTTATTGATGCGCCGCAGGGAGGAGCCGCGAAACTTCAGCTTGTGGTTCCACATGACCTCTTCCCCGAGTTTGGGGATGGGGAACGGGAAGCCCAGTACGGCGTCTTTAACGTGCTCGCCGGTGTACTTGGCACGCGTGGCGTTCTTGACGGTTTCTTCCAGCGTTTTTTCGGGGTAGAACGCGGTACGCACCGACTGGTACACATCCATGCGGAAGTCCGGGTGGCGCTCGAACATGGCCTGGTGACCGGCCGTCAGTTTATCCGCGTGTTTGGCAAGGTTTTCCTTGGTGATGGAAAACAGTTTCGCGTGCGTGGCACGGCCGAGAATCTCTTCCACGGCGCCCGGGCGCTCGGAGCGCAGCTTCTGCAGATCTTCCGGGGTGATATTCTTGTCTGCCTCGATGAAATTCGATTCGCCGGTGTATTCAGGAATGCTGCCGTCCGCGTTGCCGGCACGTATGGCGCCTACCCGGGTTAGTTCCTTGCCCAGTTTGGCGGCTTCTTCTGCGCTGACGGCGGCCAGGGTTGCCTGTGGCAACAGGCTCAGCAGCAGGAAGGCTTGGGCAATGCGTAAGGGGCAGGACATATTGAACTCCAGTAGCAGCAAACAGGTAATCCGGGAAACGCGAGTCGTCTTCCGTGTGACCCGCTCAGTTTAGCCGAGTTCCTCCCGACACGAGAAACCCGCCCTGCAACGGGGTAATGGGCCGGGTTCGTGGCTGTCAGGCAGCCTGGGCGCTATCGGAAGGCGCCTCGCGTTCGTGCATCCAGCCTATCATTTCTTTCCAGAACAGCCGGGCGGCAGCCCGGTTGAGCATCAGCTGAAAGCCGTGCGGCTCGCCGCGATAATGCAGGGCGGTGACATCCAGTCCCAGGTCCTGAAAGGCATTGTGCAAGCGGTCGGTCTCACGCGCAATGACATCGCCGAGGCCCACGCTGAGCAGGATGGGAGGCGTCGGCCGGTCGGGCGGTAACTGGGCCTCGAAAAAGCGCGCCGGGTCGGCGAGCAGGTTTTCGTTGTTGGCCTCCCGCCAGTTTTCCGGCAGGTAGTTGCGCGCAAACTGTTCCATGATCCAAAGCGTCATGCCTCCCAGGTACGGTCGCCTGCGCACCAGGTGCGCGTAGCGGGAGGGCTCGCTGACCTGGTGAAAGCCACAGAGCGGGTGGACGGTGGTGGGAACGACCTGCAGGTCGTATACACGCCGCAACCATGGTTCCGGCCGCTTCCAGCAACAGGCAATGAGCAGGGTGGCAACCAGGTTGCCGCCGGCCGATTCGCCGGCAACGTGCAGGTTGCCGGGATCGCCACCGTAGCGGTGGGCATTCTCCACGATCCAGCAGTATGCCGCGCAGACGTCGATCGGTGCGCTTGGATACGGTTCTTCAGGGGCGCGCCGGTAATCGACGTGGAACACCAGGTAGCCGGCCCGGGCGGCCATTACCGGGGCGGAAACGTGCGTGTCCCGTGAGCACTGGCTGAAGCCGCCACCATGAATGTAGATCAGGATGGGCATGGGCTCGGGCGCGTTCGGCGTGTAGATGTCCAGGCGTTGCCGTGGATGACTGCGTGGCCCCTGGTATGGAATATTCTTTTCTACCCGGTATCCGCTACCCGCAGGCGGCAGGTCCCGGTGCCGCAGGCCGATGCGCACCAGTATCCAGATCAGTCCATCCATGAGATTGAAGACCAGGCGGTTGATACGCTGGCGCAGTTGTTCCCGTATGAGTGCGGCGCGGCTTTCATACATTCCGATTGCTCCCGGCAGAAGTGACTGACCGGCAATGTACCCTGAATGCGGCAGGCTGTCTTCGGCAATCAGCGCTTTGCCTTACGCCGGCTTGGGCTGGAACTCCAGGAATTGAAGAATCTCGTCCTTGCGGTTCATGGCGTCACGGTAGCCAAGATTGATCAGGTCGCAGGTGTATCCCGATTCGAACAGCAGGTAGCTCGTCAGGCTCGAGGAAGCGGTGTCTTTCTTCTTTTCGTCCCGTTTGCGGATGCCCAGCACCAGGCGCAGGATCCAGGGCAGTTCCTGCCTGTGCCGGTAGGCGACTGCGTCCAGTGGCTCCGAGGGGGAAATGAGCAGCAGGTCCACCGGGCGCATCTGCGGCACATTCGTGGCGCGATCCTCCTCGTCGACGAGTTCCAGCACCCGGTTGAGCTTTTCCAGGGCCTGCAGGTCCGAGTCGAGTGCATCCAGGAAGGCACTGTTCAGCAAATGGCCGACTATCTGGGCATGCGAGGGATACCCGGTCAGCGGCTTGCGATCCTTGGGCCGGTGCAGGTTGGCACTGACACCGATGACCACCACTTTCTGCGCGCCCAGGTGCAGGGCCGGGCTGATCGGCGCCAGTTGCCGGATGGCACCGTCGCCGAAGAATTCACGGTTGATGAGCACCGCTGGAAATACTGCCGGTATCGCGGAGGAGGCGAGCAGGTGCTCGAGGCCGATGCGTGCCCGCTTGCCGATGCGGTTGGGCCGCCGCCAGTTTTTCAGATCCGGCGTACCCTCGAAAAAACTCACCGATTCACCGGACGTGTATCCGCAGGCTGTGATGCACAGTGCGTGCAGGTCGCCAGCCTTGAGTGCCTCGTCTATGCGTTCAAAACGCATCACCCGGCGGAGCAGCATGCGTAGCGGCCGGTTGTCGAGCAGTGACACCGGGGTGGAGGTATGAATTCGCGTGAAGACAAACGCTGCCAGCCAGCGCACGGCATTGCCGATAATGCTCAGTGCCCCGGTACGGTAGACCTGGTCAGCGCGAAAATGCGACCACACCAGTTCGAGTCGTTTCACGGCATGCCCGAAGTGGCGTGCGCGACTTGCCAGGGCCACCGCGTTGATGGCGCCGGCCGAGGTGCCGCAGATGATTCCGAACGGGTTGTGTTCGTTGTTGGGCAGTAACTCGGCGAATGCCTTGAGCACACCCACCTGGTAGGCGGCCCGCGCGCCGCCGCCGGAAAGGATCAACGCGGTATTCCAGTTTTCCTGCTTCAAGCGCCCTGTACTTCCTGTCACCGGATGGTCAATCCAGTATAGGAAAACTCCGGGCGCGGGAGGTTGCACGCAATTGGTCCGGCAGCACATATACTGCGACCATGGTTGATACGATTCCGCTTTTCTCCCGCTATCCCCGCCTGGCCGATCGCTTGCCATACATGTCGCTGTGTGAACTCCCAACGGCAATAGAGCCTCTCGCCGGGCTGGGGCAGTTGCTGCAGATCGGGGGCCTGTACGCCAAGCGTGATGACCGGTCAGCGGCCGGGTATGGCGGTAACAAGGTGCGCAAGCTGGAATTCCTGTTGGCCGATGCCGTGCAGAAGAACCGTCGGGAAGTTCTCACCTTCGGATTTGCCGGATCCAACTTTGCCGCGGCAACCGCCCTGTATGGTCGCCGCCAGGGTCTGGACTGCCTTTCCATGCTGCTGCCCCAATCCCCCTCGGATTACGTGCGCAGCAACCTGCTGGTGGGGCGTGCTGCCGGTGCCACGCTGATGCAGTCACCGAGCGTACCGCGCCTGGCTGTGCGTGCGTTGTGGCAGATGGCGCAACGGCCATTTTCCGGACGCCCTTTGCCTTACTGGATTCCGGCCGGCGGTTCTTCGCCGCTGGGCGTCTGTGCCTATGTCAACGCAGCCCTGGAACTGGCCGGCCAGATTGAAGCCGGGGAAGTGCCGGTGCCTGATCGCATCTACGTGGCGATGGGTAGCATGGGGACGGTTGCCGGGTTGGCGGTGGGGCTGCACCTGGCCGGCCTCGACAGCCGGGTCGTGGCGGTGCGCGTGGTGGAGAAGCGCTTCGCCAGTGCGCGGGGACTGTCAGACCTGATCGGCAGGGTGATTGATTTGCTGGGGTCTGACGTGGTGTCGCGCGGGGCAAAGCCGCAGATTATCGGCAACATCGAGGTGCGGGAAGAGTACTTTGGCGGGGAGTACGGGCACGTGCCGGCAGAAACCGCGATCGTCATGGAGCAGTTTGCGGCAGAAACTGCATTACGCCTGGATGGTACCTACTCCGGCAAGGCGGCAACTGCATTGGTTGCAGATGCTAAAAAGGGCGCATTGGGCGACCAGCAGGTCATACTCTGGCATACTTTTAATTGTCATCCACTGCAACCGCTGATTGGATCAATAACAGTCAGGGACCTGCCAGCGGAGTTTCGTGATTATTTTCAGACTCAGGTGACCGACCCATCCATCTGACGTGAATTCTACGGAGCAGTATTTGGACAACCCTGAGACGCTTGAAGACGCCCTGAAGGAACTGGCGAGAGTCCGGGTGGAGCGCGATAAACTTGCTGAGAAACTCGGCGAAGCAGAGCACTTGCGCGCCGACTTCCAGGAATTCGTTTATATCGCTTCGCACGATATGCAGGCGCCGCTACGCAAACTTTCAGCATTCAATGATCGCATCCAGGAACTGGCTGCCGGGAAACTGGATGATAAAGCCCAGCACTACATGAACCGGATGCACGTCGCCGTGGTGCGTATGCAGAGCATGCTGGATGGCCTGTTGGCGTTATCCCGTGTCGTCACGCGGGAGATCAAGCCGGAAGCGGTATCCCTGGGCACGACCATAGAGGCCGCCCGCCAGGAAATCGAATCCGATCCGGGCTATGACCGGGTGACCTTTGATGTGGATGTGCAGGGCTGCTCGGTGCGGGCTGATGCCCCGCAATTCCGGCAACTGCTGGTTGAACTGCTGCGCAATGCCGTACGTTATTGCCATGCGGCGGACAACCCCCGTATCACGGTCCGGGCGCAGGTGCTGGACGGCAAGCAATTGGAAATCAGCGTTGCAGACAATGGCATCGGCTTCGAGTCCAGCCACAGCGATGTGATGTTTACGATGTTTCAGCGTCTGCATGTGCCCGATCCGGATGAACCCCGATGCGGCGCCGGACTGGCTATCTGCAAACGCATCGTCGAGATCAACGGGGGCTCCATTCGCGCAGAGGGTGTCCCGGATGAAGGCGCGCGCATGATCATGGTTCTGCCCGGCGCGTAGCACCCGTTTCCTCGTGGATGTCAGTGCACGGTCAGGTGTTTGCCCAGTGCTTCTGCAAGCGTGGAGATTTTTACCGGCTTGGAGATATGATCATCCATGCCCGCCTGCAGGCACAGATCGCGATCCTTGCTCATGGCATTGGCTGTCAGTGCGAGGATCGGAATGTGCCCGTGCTCGCTGCCTTCTTCGCTGCGTATGATGCGGGTGGCCTCGTAACCGTCCATGCCGGGCATCTGGCAGTCCATCAGGATTGCGTCGTAACGTTTGCTTCGCCACTGAACGAGTGCGTCATTGCCATCGTTTGCAATGTCGACAGTGCAACCGAGTTTTTCCAGCATCTTTTTGGCGACTTTCTGATTGACCAGGTTGTCTTCCACCAGCAGGACCGTGGCGGACAGCGCTACCTGCGGGGACGATGACTGGGCTGATCCGCTTTCCTCTGCAACCGAGAGGCGGGTGACCAGTTCGGCAGCATCCACGGTTTCGCGGGTGAGGAGTTTGCGCACCACGCCGTGCAGGTCGTCCTCATGGCAGGGACGCGGCAGGTAGCCATCAATGCCGCTGTCCCGGGCGCGCTGACCATCCCCGACTTCCGGCTGCGAGGTGAGCATGATCATCCGCAGCGCTGCATACGCCGGATTGGCTCGCACGGTCCTCGCGAATTCTATGCCGGATCCTTCCGGAAAGCGCTTGTCGAACAGCAGGATGTGATAGGGCGCGCCATCCTGAAGAGCCCGGTCCAGTGCGCCGAGTGCCCGTTGTGGGTGCTGGAATTCGTCGACTTCCAGCCCCCAGCTGGTCAGCTGTTCGCAGGCGATCGTCCGGGTCATTTCTGCCGGGTCCAGCACCAGCGCCCGGCGACCACGAAACTCGCCGTGTGCTGACCGGTAGGATTCTTTCTCGACGACTTCCAGTTGTAATGCGATGTCGAACGAGGTGCCTACCCCGGGTGTGCTGTCGACGCTGATACGTCCATTCATCATCTCGGTCAGGCGCTTGGCGATGGTCAGGCCCAGTCCGGTACCGCCGTACTTGCGCGTTGTGGACGTGTCGGCCTGGGTGAAATCCCGGAATATGTCGGCAAATTTTTCCGGCGGTATGCCAATGCCGGTATCCTCGATGCGAAAGTGCACGTCGGCCTGGGAGGCCTTGTCGATCACCGCGGACACTTCGATCAGTACATGCCCCTCATGCGTGAACTTGAGCGCATTGTTGACGAAATTGGTAATGATCTGGCGGATGCGCACGGGGTCCCCGCGGAAAAACAGCGGGGTGCCGGGGCGGTAGCGCAGCTGCAATATCAGGCCTTTCTCGCGGGCCAGCAGACCCAGCAGGTCGATGAGGTCTTCCAGGTCGCTGCGCAGGTTGAACTCCACGTGTTCCAGTGTGAGCTTGCCGGCTTCCACCTTGCTGAAGTCGAGGATGTCATTGATGATGCCGAGCAGGGATTCTGCGGAATTCTGAATGGTGCGCAGGTAGTCTTTCTGCAGGGTCGACAGCGGTGTGTCCTGCAGCAGGGCAGACATGCCGATCACCCCGTTCATGGGTGTGCGAATTTCATGCGACATGTTGGCCAGGAAGGAACTCTTCTGTTCGTTGGCCATTTCCGCGGCACGGCGCGCGCGCGTCAGAGCAGCTTCCGTTTCGCGCTGCTTGGTGACATCGCTGATGAACACGATGTAAAAAATCTTGTCCCCGTCCTCCACCCGGCTGACCGTGAACTTGCTGAAAAAGAGTGTGCCATCAGCGCGCTGCAGGCGCGCGTCGCGTTCGATGAGGGACGGCGGCACCATGCCGGATTCGCGCAGCGTCTGTAAGGCCTGGTGCAGGGTTTTGCGGTGTTTTTTCGGTAACAGGATTTCTGCGTGGCGGCCGATAAATTCCCGGGCCGAATAGCCAAAATGCTGTTCGGCAGCACGGTTGACCCCTTCGAAATACCCATCCTCGTTCACCGTCAGGATGGCATCCGTGGCGTGGTCCATGACCGACTGCAGACGATCATATTGGGTGTTGAGCTTGGCGTTGGTCTGCAACAGGTCTTTCTGCAGTGATTCCACCGAACGGACATGCTCGGCGAGTCTCTGGTTGGTCCGCCGTACCCGAATCGAGCGCCGTCGGTTCACCTGGTAGAGCGACATCAGGCCGGTAGCCAGCAGGGCAATCAGGATGCCGGCGATCAGCACACCTTCCGGCAGCGGAGAATACAGCGCCTCGATCTTGGCCTCCTCCGGCCAGATATGCAGTTCCCACTGTTCGCCGAACTGTTCTACCGGAATGACCTGCGCCCACTGGCGGCGGTAGGTCTGATCTGCGGCCGCGGTGAATATCGGCTTTTTCTCGGCCAGCAGCTGTAAACCGTATCCGTTCCAGATTTCACGTTCGCGAATCGCGGCAACCAGCTTGTCGAGGCTCACCACGCCGGCGACGTAGCCGGAAAAAGACTGGTGCGTCTGTATCGGCAACACGGTCAGGAATCCGCCCTCGCCGTGTACCGTGGGCGCCGAAGCAGTCAGCAGCACGCTGCGCGTGACTTCAGCGCGAACCAGCAGGTCGGTTACTGCCGAAGACGTGGAAAGGTCCAGGCCAAGCTTTTCCTGGTGTGCTGAAAGGCTGGATACCAGTCGTACGCGATAGCCGGGATCAATCCACAGCAGTGCTTCCAGTGCCTGGTTTTCCTCGACCTTGCGCAGGGCAATGCGGTTCCATTCCTGCAGGTTGACCAGGCCGCTGACTTTCCACATTTCGGCGAGTTCAAAGAGCGGGCGGTTGAGCGTCTCGACCCGGCTCAGGAATTCACTGGAATAGGCCCGCGAGCCAAGCTTCACGGTTTCCTGATTCTGCTGGAAACGTTCCCAGGTCAGCATGCTCCAGAACAGGAAAGTGCCGGACAGCAGTACGAAGCCAAAAGCGGCGGGTATCCAGGGACGGGGCTGGTCATCGAGGTCGAGGTTCCACAGAACCGCAATGGTCAGGAAAGAAAGGCTGAGTGCAATCTGTGCAAACCAGATGAACGGAGCAGTCGACAGTTCAGCAACCTGGGTTTCAAGTTGTGCGCCCACCATCTGGCTGATTGCCAGCAGGAGACTGGTGGTGCCCAGCGCCATCAGGAATGGCGCATTGCGTTCGGCCAGGGAGTTGGCAATCAGCAGCAAGGCCGCGATGGTCGCGATGTTTCCCAGCATCGCCAGGATGGGCAGCGCCGATACCTCGACGGTGCGGAGGACTTCGGCAACCTCCATGATCCCCAGGAATACCGCGATGCCGGCCAGTGTGTTGACCACGATGCGCATATCGGTGCGCACCAGCATGATCAGGCCCAGGCCGATCAGCAGGGACTGCATCCCGAGCAACACATCCAGGCTGCTTGCCAGGTCCATGGAATTGTGGCGAACCGGGCGTTCAAATGCCCAGAACAGCAATAGCGATACTGCCAGCGTGATGGCGGTTGCGCCGCCAAGTACCGGGAAAGGATTGCTCAGGTGCGGTGGGTAGTCCGCATTCCTGATCACGGGCAGACGGCTTGGCAAGATTCTATTCCGGTTCAGATTACGCAGGGTTTGCGTATATTAATTCATAAACTAGCTAAATATTCTAAAATTCGCAATAGAAAAAGTTATTAAGTCCCTTCAAAGGCGCACAAGGTAAACACCGGAATGTCCGAGTCCTGCAGCAGGGCCGAGCCCTGCAGATCCGGCAGGTCGATGATGGCGGCAGCTTCAATGACCCGGCCACCACAGGCCTGTACCAGTTTGCTGGTTGCCAATACGGTGTGGCCGGTTGCGATCAGGTCGTCAAATATGACAATCAGGTCGCCCTCTTTGCAACAGTTGGGCTGTATCTCGAGGGTGGTGTGACCGTAGTCCATATCGAACGTCTGGCTGTGCACCGGGGGCGGCAATTTGCCTTTTTTGCGTACCAGGATCAGCGGCTTGTTCAGCGCATAGGCAATGATGGACCCCACCAGGAAGCCGCGGGCATCGACCGCTGCGACGTGGCTGAACTCGAGGTCGACATAGCGCTGGACAAAACAGTCGGCGACCATGCGCAGTGCCCTTGGATTGTTGAAGACCGGCGTGATGTCTCTGAAGTTCACGCCCTTGCGCGGCCAGTCCGGAATGGAACCAACCAGTGATTTGATATAGAACTCGTCGAAAAGCATGGTGTTCTGCCTGCTCGTCCAATTCATGATGGCTCAGCGCTTGCCGCCCGTATTCCACAATAATAGTCATTGCTGTGAATTTCCGGATGCATCTCGGTATGACGGGTGCTCAGGCGGGATGACGGTCCGGCGCAGCGTTCGATGGAATGGTGACCTTCCAGTATGCATGGTGATGGGTGTGTGTGGCATCCCGGCTGCTGATGCCGCCCCAGAGTGACCACAGGCCAAACAGCATGACCAGCAAACCGCCTGCCAGGCGCGCGCCGCGGCGCTGCATCCAGTGCTGCAGCGGCGATGCCATTGCGCCGGCCGCCATGACCGCCGGCAGGGTGCCCAGTCCGAATGCCAGCATCACGCCGGCGCCGCCGAATGCCGATCCCTGCGCGATGGACCACGCGAGCATGCTGTACACAAGTCCGCAGGGTAGCCAGCCCCAGATCGCACCTGCCGCCACCGCGCGCGGCAGGGAGTGGATCGGCGTGACGCGGTGCACGAGGGGCTGTAGCTGCCGCCAGAGTATCAAGCCGCCTCGTTCCAGCCAGGCCAGTCCGCGGCTCAGCCCGGCAAGATAAAGACCCAGCAGAATCAGCAGCAGGGCTGCAATGATGCGCAGCGTCGATTCCAGGTGCAGCAGTCCGAGTGTCGCGCCCAGCGTGCCAGCGAGCAGTCCGGCGACGGTGTAGCTGCTGATACGCCCGAGTCCGGTCGCCAGCAGCATGGGGAACGGTTTGACCGCCGGCTGAGCGACGTTCGCAGCGGCACCGGCAATCAGCCCGGGTCCGGGCCGGGATCCCATTGCCAGCGCGCCGGCAATGCCGCCGCACATGCCAAAGCAGTGCGCGCTGCCCAAAAGTCCGAGCAGGAAGGCGCTCCCCCAGGTCACCCACGGGAGCCACTCGAGGCTAGTCTCCATCGCGCTGCCTGTCCGTGCGGGCTTCCTCCGGGATCAGTTCCTCGTCGTCGTCGTACAGAATCCGGTGTGCCGGGCTTTCGAGGTCATCGTACTGACCACTGCGTACGGCCCAGGCGAAAGCGGCGAGGGCAATGCCGACCAGCAGGAGTCCCAGCGGGATCAGCAGGTAGAGAATCTCCATGGATTATGACTCCGCCGTGACCAGTGGCCCGGTACTGCGGCTGGCTTCGGAAACAACGGGTGTCCGGATGCGCGCCAGTCGCAGGGCATTCAGTGTAACCAGCAGCGAACTGAGCGACATACCGAGCGCCGCGACCCAGGGCGGCACAATGCCCATGGCCGCCGCCGGTAGCGCCGTGATGTTGTAGCACAACGCCCAGCCAAGGTTCTGTCGAATGATGGCCATGGTGCGACGTGCATGCTGTACCGCCAGGGGCAGGGCGGACAGGCGCTGGGCAAGCAGCACGACATCCGCACTGGCGCGGGTCAGGTCGGCGCCGGAATCGATGGCCACGGAAACCGTGGCATGGCGCAGGCCGGGCGCGTCGTTGAAACCATCGCCAACCATCAGGGTCGCGTGACCGTGTCGTTGCAGATCGAGCAGCAGGGCGGATTTGTGTTCCGGGCTGCAGGCAGCGTACTGGTTCTCGATGCCGCAGCTTTGCGCGGCAGCGGCTACCGCGGCCAGGTGGTCTCCCGACACCAGGGAAGGCGTCAGCCCGAGATGTCGCAGTGCTGTCACGCAGGCGTGCGCATCAGGGTGTAGCGGGTTGTCGATGCAGAACCAGGCGAGTGCAGTTGCGCCATGTGCGAGCAGCAGCCAGTGACCACCCTGTTCGGGTGGCGCAGGTATGGCCGGCATGGCCTGGGCGGCAAAGGCCGGTGTCCCGAGTCGCAATAACTCGTTCTGCCACCCGCCCTGCACACCCTGGCCGGGCACTTCCTTTACCCCGTGAACATCCTGCACCGCAGCTGCGGATTCCCCGGTGCCCGGCTGCTGGCGGAAAGCCCGCGCAAACGGATGCAGGGATGCGCGCTCGAGTTGCGCCGCAAGCGCCAGGCATGTTTCCTGCGAAACGCGAGACAGCAAACGGACCGCAGCAATGCGCGGCAACGCAACGGTCAGCGTGCCGGTTTTATCGAACACCACGTGCGAGACCCGGGCGAGATTCTCGATGGCCTGGCCATCGCGTACCACGAATCCACGTTCCCGCAACGCGGCAGTGGCCGCGGCCAGGGCAGCCGGGGTGGCCAGTGAAAGCGCGCAGGGGCAGGTGATGACCAGCACGGCAAGCAGGGCCGGAAACGCGCTGGCCGGCTCGACCAGTTGCCACGCCAGCCAGGTGCCGGCAGCGGCCAGCAATACCAAAGGGGTAAACCAGCTTGCGACGCGATCCGCGAGGCGCCGCTCTCGAACGCGAATGGCAGCGCTGGTCATTTCTTCCAGTACCGCTGCGCGGGTTTCGGTGCCGGCACGTTCGACACGCACCCGCAGTGTGCCGCTGCAATTCAGGGTGCCGGCATGCACCGGGTCACCGCTGCCGCGCTCGGTGGGCCGGTCTTCCCCGGTCAGCATGGCCTCAGTGACCGCGGACTGCCCGGACACGATGATGCCGTCGGCCGGAAAAGCTTCACCCGCACGCACCAGCAGGGTATCGCCGCGGCGCAGGGAAATGGCCGGCACTGCCCGCATGCCGCCGGCAGTTTCCAGCCAGGCGACGTCCGGGAGCGGGGAATGATAGTTGCCCGCGTGCGCGCGCCGGCGTGCGCGCAGTTCGAGAAATCTTCCGCACAGCAGGAAGAACACGAACATGCTCACGGAATCAAACCAGGTCTCCCCGTGGCCAGTGATGGTGGCGATGGCGCTGGAACTCCAGGCCAGGCCGAGCGCCAGTGCAACCGGTACTTCCATGGATAAAACCCGCTGCCGTAACGCGAGCCAGGCGGAAACGAAAAAGGGTCGCGCGGCAATCAGGACCACCGGCGTGCTCAGTATCAGCCCGGACCAGCGCAGCAGTTCGCGGATGTCCGGCTCCACGCCCTGTGTGCCGCTGGTGTATTGCGCCAGCGCGTACATCATGACCTGCATCATGCCGATTCCGGCGATGCCCAGGCCCAGCAGCAGGCTGCGTTCCTCGCGTCGCTCTGCTGCACGCCGCGCATCCTCGCTCCACGGCCTGGCGGGATAGCCGGTCGCCAACAGGCGACTGAGCAACTGGTCGAGAGCGATCTCACCGGGCTGCCATTGCAACGTGAGGCGCTTCTCCGGCAGGTTGGCGGTGATCTGCCGGACACCATCCAGTGAAGTCAGCGCGCGTTCCAGCAGCCAGCCACAGGCAGCACAGTTCATGCCCTCCACCAGCAGGTCCATGCTGGCAGTTCCATCCTTTGCGTGACGCACGAACTGGTTCTGCAGTTGGGGGTCATTCCATGCCGCGAACCCGGCCTGCAGGTGCGCAAGATCGTCCGGCGGCGTCGGTGCGCTGGCGGTACGATGCGTGTAGTAATGGCCGAGGCCCAGCGCGATGATGGTTTCTGCCGCTGCCTGGCAGCCGCCACAGCACATGGGACGCAGTTGATCGTCGACCGGGACCGACCAGCCGCTGTTGGCAGGGACCGGCAGTCCGCAGTGATAGCAGGAAGCGCGGGGCTCGCCGGTCATGATCCTTTCATGCGGCTGTACAGGCGCACGCTGCCTTCCAATGGGAACCAGGTCCGGTCCTCGTACAGTCGCCAATGCTCATCCAGTGGAACCAGTTGCAGCGTTCGCGGCCCTTCCAGCATTTCAGTGTGACGGCCCTCGAATCGGTTGCCGCCCAGGTGCCGCAGTTGCAGGCTGCTGTCTTTGTACGCCTGGGTGGGGTGGATCAGGTCGAGGCGCAGTGCGGCCGGCCACTGGTCCGGGGAGCCGTCCAGCGTCAGCGTGAACAGTTTGTCGTTTACCTCGAGGACGGCATTGAGGCCCCATTGCAGCGCACGCGTGTCGCGCTCGCGATCTTCGCGGTAGGCGAGGCCGTCCTTGCGGTAATAGTCAACGACCAGCCCGTCCTGGGTAGTGACTGCCAGGTACAGCATCAGCATGCTGCCCAGGACGGCCGCAGAGAGAATGCTGACCAGGAACCACGGCCAGAATTGCCGATACCAGGGTTGCGGTGGGGGAGTACTCAGTTCACTGGGCATGCTGTTGATTCTGATTCTAAAAAGTGGGAGCCGGGCCCATGAAGCGCGACTCCTCGGTGACGCGGATGGAATCATCCGTCACGTCCCTGATGATCACCATCAGTGGCATGTTGATGACATCCATGTTTCCGGCGGGAACCTGTACGCGCAGCATGACATCGGCCACCTCGCCCGCATCGGCATGCACTTCCGGCCGGCTGGTAATCTTTGCACCCGGGATGCCGTCGATCTCGATGCGCAGATTGCGCGCCGCTTCTGTCATGTTGAGAACCTTGATCTCGAACTGGTTCACGATACTGCCGTCCGGCAGGGTCTGGTACAACTGGCCGCGCTCGCGGATCACGTTGACTTCCAGTGGAATGCGCGTGGCGATCGTCCATGCGAACAGTCCCGCCATGATGCCCAGCATGGCGCCATAGCCGACCAGTCGCGGCCGCACAATGCTGGATGGTTTGTCGTGTACGGCGTTCTCGGTGGAGTAGCGCACCAGTCCGCGTGGATAGCCCATCTTATCCATGACGGAATCGCAGGCATCGATGCACGCTGCGCAGCTGATGCACTCGTACTGTATGCCATCGCGTATGTCGATGCCCACCGGGCAGACCTGCACGCACTGCTGGCAGTTAATGCAATCGCCCAGGCCCTCGGCCTTGTAATCAAGAGACTTGTTGCGCGAGCCGCGGGGTTCGCCACGCGCCTCGTCGTAGGAGACAACCAGCGTGTCGGCGTCGAACATGACGCTCTGGAAGCGCGCATACGGACACATGTAAATGCACACCTGCTCGCGCAGCCAGCCGGCGTTTCCGTAGGTGGCCAGCGTAAAGAACGCCACCCAGAAATAGGCCCAGGGGTTTGCCTGCAGGGTCAGCAGGTCGCCTGCCAGGCTACGGATGGGCGTGAAATAGCCGACGAAGCACAGTCCGGTTGCCAGTGCCATGCCCAGCCAGATGGTGTGCTTGGCTGATTTACGCAGGAATTTCTGCGTGGACCAGGGTGCGGCGTCGAGCCTGATGCGCGCGTTCCGTGATCCCTCGGTGATTTTCTCCGCCCACATGTACAGCTTGGTGTACACCGACTGCGGACAGGTATATCCGCACCAGACGCGGCCGGCAAACACGGTGACGAAAAACAGCGCAAACGCGGCGATGATCAGAAACCACGCCAGCAGGAAGAGGTCCTGCGGCCAGAACGTCAGGCCAAAGATATGAAACTGTCGCGTGGGCAGATCAAACAGCACCGCCTGGCGGCCGCCGTAATTGAACCAGGGAACTGCAAAATACGGAATCAGCAGAATGTAGGCTGTGTAGTTGCGCAGGCTGTTGAAGCGGCCTGCCACTTCACGCGCGTAGATTTTCTCCCGGGATTCGTAAAGGCTGACCAGTTCGATGGCTTCTGCCTGGCCAATATCGCCAGCCTGGTTGGCAGAAGGGTCGAATAATGGAAGTTCTTTCTTCACGTGTGATCCGCAGGCTGCAGCTGCTTCAAGTCTAACAGACCGCCGCTGTCGGCAAGCTTACAGTTGGCGTGCAGCACCGGGCCCGGCGGATCGGGAGGGCAGCGCATTCGCCGGGAATTACTGCCTGGATAATCCGTACACGTAGGCTGACAGAATGTGAATCTTGTCGTCACCGAGGATGGTATCCCAGGATGGCATTTCGCCACTGCGACCATTGCGCAGCGTGAAGTACAGGTCATCGGCCAGCTTGTTGCCGCGTTGGCGGTACAGCCAGATGTTGTCGGTCAGGTTGGGGGCGCCAAAGTCATAGCCGCCGCGGGCATCCTTGCCGTGACATACCGTGCAGCGCTGTTGGAAGATGGCTTCTCCGGCTGCTGCCATTCCCGCGTCATGCTCGTTGCCGCTGATCTTCAACACGTAATTGACGAGACCGGTGATTTGCTCGTTTTTCAGCACCCTGCTCCAGGCCGGCATTTGTCCGGAGCGCCCCTTATGAAGGGTGGTCTTGATGGTTTCGAAATCGCCGCCATACAACCAGTCGCTATCAGTGAGGTCGGGGAAGCCGTGTCCACCGCGTGCATCGGTGCCATGGCACAAAGCGCAGTTATTGCCGAACAGGCGCCGACCCATGGCCACGGCCTTGGGATCCTGGTTCAGTTGTTCCACGCTCATGGCGGCAAACTTGGCAAAGATCGGGTCGTACTTCTTAGCTGCCGCAGCCTGGTCTTCCTCCAGTTCACCAACGGACGTCCATTTCAACAGCCCTTCCCAGGTGCCGAGGCCGGGGTACAGCGCGAGGTAAATGAGCGCAAAGACAATCGAAGCGTAGAACTTCCACAACCACCATAACGGCAGGGGCTTGTTGTATTCCTCGATGCCGTCAAATGTGTGCCCCGTGGTTTCTTCGGGATCTGCCGGTGCCGGCATGTTGCGGGTGCGGTGCAGGATGTAAGCACAGCCGAAAATCGAACCCAGCGCGATCGCGCAGATATACCAGTGCCAGAAGCTCGACATCTACTCGTTCTCCTTCCCGGATCGCTGGTGCATCTCCTCGTCCTCATCGAGAAACGGGAGCCTGGCGTCGTCCTCGAAGCGTTCGCGGCGGCTTGGATGAAACGCCCACCAGCACACACCCGCAAAAGCGACGGCCACGAGTACCGTGGCGATGGATTGCATGAGGCCGTGGTCCATGGCTTTTCTCCTTACAGCCCGCGCCGTTCCATGCTCTGTGCCTTGCGGCTGTAGGCATGTCCGAGCTGCTGCAGATAGGCTACGAGTGCCTGCAATTCAGTCTTTCCGGCAACTGCGGCGCCGGCGTTGTCGACCT